>NZ_DAOSEH010000047.1:0-17832 GCF_035363035.1 Mesotoga sp.
TTTGGAATTCGTTCAGGTAGACTTTGTTAATTGTCACATCGACGGTACCGGCTCCTATATCGTAAACCATTACGTTCTTTGGACGTGTCAAATCAAGTAAGGATTCAGGGATCTCTCCCAACCTCTGAAGTTGAAGAAAGTATTGAAGCGCTGCAGTTGGTTCATCAAGAAAAAGAATTCCGACATCCGTTCTAAAGCCAGCTTCCAATATTGCTCTTTGTAAAGCTTCTCTCATTGAAGTACTGGCCGACGCAGGGAGTGTGAAAATAGCCGATTCAACAGGTTCCTGAAAATACTTCTCAACCTCTCTTCTTATGAACTCAAGCAGAATTTTGGGGAAGTATTCCGGATCGTATTCTCTTCCTCTTACCACCATCTTCATTTCTGACCCGAGAAGCAGCTTCCAGGATTTCGCGACATTACCCGGTTGGTTTTCCATCGCTTGTTGAGATGCGTATTTCCCAAACAGAAAAGTCTCATTTTCTTGAACCAATATAGCGGAAGGAATGGTCTTCTCTTTTGTCTTTACGCCGCCTATTCCCATCTGATCGAGTTTGAACTCCAATGATTTGCCTCTAGAAGCGTTGAACCATGACACGGCTGTATTTGAAGTACCGAGGTCTATACCAAGATATATCATTAGATATCACCTCTTATAGATTCAATCGTAGCTTCTCTCACAATCGTATCCTTGACTTTCCAGCCAGTCTTTTTTACGACATACTTGTTTTCAGGTTTTATTTCATCATCACAAAAACAACTCATTGGATCTATACTTGTGCTCGTTACTTCTTTCCCCGGCTTGCCGAAATGTTCAATTCCGATTTTCTGGAACCCTTTAAGTAGATTACTGAACATAACTTTCATAGCAACTGTATCTATTACCAAGTTGCTTTCCGCATTAGTGTAGTCAACCAATCTATCCAGAATAAAATCCGTGTTTTCATTGTTTATGCTTTTGTACAGAGATATTAGAACCTCCTTTCTAATATCCTCTTGCTCGCTACTCAATTTTTCGGTTAGCTCTGATATCTCTTTTTCCAGATTGTCTGTAATTATTCTTCCTGTGTTGAATTTCTTCTCTGTAATCTGCGCTAAATTAACCACAAATTCCCTGAACACTCTCTGAATCAAGGAGTGACCTGAATTCAACTGGATTTCGTCAAATTTCCTAACAGTTGTGCTGACTTGATCTTCCGAACCAAGCTTGTCAGATACTATTGCTCCAACGAGCCTATAGAAGAGCTTGTCATCGCGACGCATATCTATAAGCTTTGAGTTCATTTCTCCGTCGGTATCATTACCATTCAGCAGACCTAGAAAGTAAGCGGAAGCTTCTTGAGCCTTCTTAACTACTCCAGATAAATATTGTGAGCTGACAATCTTGAAGTTGAAGTAAAGAAATGCTTTGGAATCACGAATACCGATTTGCTCAAGTTGCTTGATAATATCATCGAAGTCTAGTGGATAAGTTATCTTACTAATTGTAATTGCGGCCTCGACTTCCTTAGAGTAATCGTGTTTACTACTACCATAGGAACCTTTTCTAGAGCGAGGAGTCTTCATAAAGGTATGTACATCGTTAACAGCTCTGCTGAATATTGTCAGCCTTTCATTTACCATGAATAATCACCTCTTCCGTATCTTCTGAGTTCTTTAGCAATAGATAAATTTGGAGATCTGAGTTTACTATTGTTGATGTTTCTCTCTAGAGTGTGGACAAAGACTATTCTTTTGGGTTTTGTGAAATCAACAAGAAGTTCTATCTGTGCTGAATTCAGATGTGTTCCAATACTAAAGTAATGTAATCTAGGCGATTTCTTTGAAGGTAAGATATCCAGATAGTCATAGTATGATGCTTTCGACATACGGAACGATTTGGGAACTCTTCCGACAAATATTCCTGGAGAAGTTATTTCTTTCAATTCGGCAACTTTACATTTCATTTTAGACAAATTCCTTCCCAGTCCAATTACCGAAGCTATTTCGAAAGTAGATTTGGAAGCAAAAATGTCAAAGCTCTTCTTTCTCCTTATAATTTCTCTTTCCAACCTGAGAAGAGTTTCGACATCTTTTCCCAATGCAACACAAGGGAAAATAACCTTCTCTACTTTATCTAGAGAAATCTCAACAGCATCAACAACCGCCTCGTCAGATAGAAAGTCTGTTCCCATCTTATTTACAGCAGTTCCGTCACAAATCAGAAGCTCGCAATTCTCAACATTAGGAAAATTCATGATTCCCGAAGATAGATTCGGATAAAGCGATGCGTCGCCCGTTATCACTATGGATGAGCTGTCATACTCTATAACATATCCAAATGAACCAGCAATATGCCCGGCATTAAAAGGCCAGATAGTTATGTCTTTAATATCTAAACGATCTCCAAGATCAAACGAATGCCATTGTTGATACATATAAGATGCGTAATGAGCATATAAGTCAGCAATCTCTCTGTTTGGAAGGTCATCAGAGATGATGTCATCGAATACATACTTAGCCAGTTGTCTTGTTATTTTAGAAGAGTAAATGTACCCCTTATAACCATTCGCCATTAGCTTCAGTATCGAACCTAGATGATCCCTGTGCGCATGCGTTATGAGAACCAGGTCAAGATTTCCGAGACCATTTAAGGTCTTATCAATTCTTGAAATCAAATTATTTGGAAACGGCCTCTCTTGGAAACCTAAACCTACATCAACAAGTATTCTAGCGTTGCCTACCTCAAAGAGAGAGCAGCTCTCACCTATACTATTGGCACCGCCTAATGGAATGAAAGAAAACTCCTTCATGACACCCCCTTTTGTTTATACCAGCATTTTCCCTTGGCACTTTTCTTTGAAATCTCCAGATAGTGTTATCCAACAATCTGGGCGTCATGTTTGGAAACGATTCTCTGAGTAATTTACAAGCTGACTGGACTATTTTGCATGCGAGATCAGGAGTTATACTTTCACAGCCAGTAGCGGATTGAAGGAATCTTAAGATCATTCTATCGGGTTTCACGAAGTCACTAGAACCGATAAGCATATAGAAGTATCTAAGGGATATTCCACTTCTTTGCCCCGGGATGCTGACTATCGAGTTTTCAAACTCTGCATTATCCACTAAAGAGATCGCATTCTTCAAATACTCAACCTTCTGATCTCTCACAGCTTCAGAGAACCTTCTGACAGCTTCAGCTTTCAGTATTCCGTTGACTGTTGAGGTTCGTTGCTTGTTTCCGAACACTTCTGCTGCCATTCTTTGTGGTGAATACTTGTGATACAGCGAAAGGAAGGATGAAACAGAGAACGATTCATAAGTGCTTTCAGTGCCCAGAAATTTGCAGAATCTATTTACTGTGTTACTTGTAGAAACGTAACTCACGCCTATTGAGAAAACGGTATCGATTATACATAAAGGCAAATTCGGATACCTGTATTCACATCCAAGCTCTACAGAATCCAGATCAAGCTTCTCACGGCAGTACTCGGCGGTTATTTCTGCAAGAGAGTTCAGTTTGTCTGTGTTCATTCACGCACCAACTTTTTGAGCGTAATCAAGTTCATTTTTAGACCCTGTCTGGACACTTCAATTTCGTCTGAGACGATGAGTGAATCTAACCTGGCTTCGATCTTGAAAGGAAACAGTTCTGGAGTTCTTTCGATTTCTTCAATGGCAATAGATCTGCTCTCTTTGCCATAAAGCAGGCTTTGAATGAGCCATGTTGTCTCACTCTGTCTCTCTACGGCTATCGCGTTTCTTTCGTTGGTTGTATAGAGGGCTGATCTCTCTGTGTTCTCTATCGTCCCCCATAGTTTCATAGTTTGAATTACCCTTGAACATGCTCTGGTAAGTGTTGATCTCTCTCCCCAGATTTTGCTTATTCTGTCGTGAACTTGAGAGACCTTGACATACCCCTGCAGAGCGATGAGTCTGCCACATATTGCGGCGATGTCTCTGAAGAAAGGATAAGTTGCCAGGCTCATTCCCCAGTGAAAGATTCTTGTATCTATCTCTGGATTCTCTTTGAGAATCTCAAGCACCTTTCTTCTCAGAATGACCAGATTGCGATTGTTGTCTAGCCAGATTCTGGAAATAACGAGTCTGGTCTTTCTTCTGGCATCTTTACCGGGCAAATCGACTGCCATGAATCGCTCTTGTTGTTCTCTTATCTCTCGAATATTCTTACCTTCGACAAGTAGTTCCATAGTAATATCGAGCCATTCCTTCTTTATTTGTCTATCGAATCCAAGCAGCTTCGTCAATTCATTTCATCCTTTCCTGAGTCTGATTAGTGGAACGATGACTTCTTCAAGTGTCAAACCTCCGTGAGAAACAACAGCTGAATTAACTGTTGTGAAAGCCCTTCTTCCTCGCGCAATCAAGGGAAGATAGTTTTGGGGAAGCCCTGCCGTAATCCATTCAATTGAATCGGGGTATTGGGAGTGTATTCTGCGTCTTAAGAAGGAATCGCTGTAGATTCTCACCCTTTCGCCCCTGGTTTCGGCGATCAATCCTTCCGATGGATTACCGATTCCCTTAGCTTCAACGTTTCCGTGATCGCTGGTAAGGATTACTTCGTACCCCTTTGCAAGTAAAAGATCACAAAGATCTAGAAAGCAGCTTTCTTTAAGCCAGATATCCGTGACAGCCAGAAGAGATCTCATACCAATATTCTCAGCGTGAGACTTTTCATCCACTTCTCTAATAACAATTCCTATGATCCTTTGCCCGTCTTCTATAGAGTTTTTCACAGCCTTAATCAGTTGATTATCGGCCTTGTTTATATAGGAGATATCCCTTTCATTAAAGCCTCTATCGATCCATGCCCGCTGCCAGAGTTTTGGTTCGGCCGAATTGTTGGTCAGATTGTTTAGATCCATTGGGAGCAAGCCTGAGAAGATTACCTGCCTGGATACCGATGTGATGGTAGGGATCATAGCAAAAGCCGTCTGCTGTACAAATGAGAGATCGCCAAGCTGACGCGAGAGTCTAGACCACTGAAGAAGAGACATACCGTCGATTACAATGAGTGCTACTTTTCCAGTCCCATGCAGTATCTTGCTTGTCCAGCTCAAAGTATCTCTTACCGTTACCGGGAACTTCGAAGAAACTGTGAGAAGCCTTCCGTACTCTTCTCTCATCCAGTTTTCAAAGCTGGAATCCACAAGAGTGGTTATACTTCCCAATATGGATAAGTCGCTCTCTTCAAGCGAAATAGAGCAAGCAACAAGATTCAGTTCTGCCCATCGCCAGGCGAAACCAAGCCAGTCACTAAAATTTGCAGCCGTTCTTGGTAGAGAGTCAGTGGCAATCTTTGCCAGTTTTCCGAACCTGATCCGCTCCGAACCGGCCCCATCGACCCCTATCACCATCCAGGACTTCCCGAACTTGACCGGATCATCTACTGGTACTGCTTTCAGAAGTCCCTCTGCAAACATCGTATCTACATAGACCTTTATTGCAGGCTCGTCGAAAGGCAGAGAAGCGGGGCCTTTATGCCTGAAAAACGCCTTGCTTTCTTCATTCGTTACGAATTTTCCGTAATTTCTCAGGAATACCGGCCATCTCTCCTGAAGAAACTCGAAGAAGCTCTCCCTATGCAGGAGCATTTTCTTTAAATCTAGAAGTTCATCGTACCCTTTATGCCCGGCGATCTCCATGACAAGATCAATGAGTTCATCTCGCATTTGGATCCTGTTATAGTGGAGCTTCATGAGCCATGCAATCAACTGCGAAAGCTCATACCGCCTGGCAGGGTCGAACTCGTAGATTCGTTTCAAGATGAATTCCTTCGTCTCTCTCGTCGAAAGGAAATCAAGATCATCGCTGTAAGTTTCATACAGCCTTTCAAGTTCAAGCTTGTCAAGTACCTCAAGAGCGGTTCTACTAAATTTCGGAAAAAGCGTGTTGATAGAGACTTCGACCGTGTAAAAGGAAGAATAAATATCAAAAGGAAGCTCTTCGGCAGGAGTTTCTCTTGTAATTACTATGAGTTTCTTGTCCTGTTCCCTGTACCCGGTTTCATAGATGTATCTGAAAACGATTGAATCTTCAAATTCAACGACGGAATATCCTCTCTCTAAAACTCTCTCCACGATTTCCCTATCGACCAGCCTGTCCTGGTCCTCGACTATTAGAGAGTCCTTCCCCGGGCTGAGAATCATCTGTACAATCCGTTCGTTCAGGGAATACAATTCACACTTCCCCCTTAATTACCAGGGCCAGCAAAAGATCAATCTGAGGAATGATCGTCTCTTCTTGAGAGCTCCATTCTTCAAATTCCCTGTCGATTTTACGGACTCTGTAATCTATCACCTGTGAAAGACCCGATCTCTCTGCAAGCCTTCTTCTTATCCTGAACCAGTCTCTCTTCCTGTTCCTCTCCTTTTCAACTCTGCTATAGTAGATGCTCTTCAACTCATCGAAAGTCTCTTTCAATCTCCTTTCGGCTGTTTCGTAGATTCCCTCGATAACCTCGAGGGAAATCACGGAGATTTCACCCTCGATCAACCTCATCCAGATCAGATCGGCCGATCTGTGAAGCAACTCTCCCAACTCGTTCACGAAGACCGGCAAGACCCTTTGAAGATCGTACTTTGAACCATGCGCCGTAACTCTCCAGAGCGACCAGATGCCGGTGATGCCTTTCGGAATGCTGCGAATACTCGCTATCGGAACAGGCAACCCTTCAGGAAACTGTGGAATCTCTTTGACAATGGATCTGACCAAAGGATCGTTGAATGTTATCGTTCTAAGATCCGGATCGTCGTTGCGGGAAAAACTCACCAGCTCCTCATCTATCTCGCCGGGTATGCTTACTTTCCAGTTGTCCCCCAGCGGAACTGCCTTCCCCTCTTTACTCCTAACGAAGGATACAACCGCCCTTTCGAGCCAGTAATGGACAGGTTGATTTATCAGCCTGCGCACTTCTTCCGGTCCGATCGAACTGTCTGCTGGAAGAACTCGACCGCTTTCCTTTGAAAGCAGGATCTGCTGCCTTATCCTTTCGAGCGAGCTGTCGATCTGTTTTTCAAGATTCTCCGGATCCGCTATCGCGGTTACGAAGATATCGTCAAAGAGATCGGCCGCCTCTGTAGAGTCGAGAACATCGCCGGTCTTGTCAACACCGAACTCGTCGAGAATAACCTGCAATTTTCTCTGAATGACTTCGATTACTCTGAATTCCACCGTTGACTCTATCGCCAGATTGAAGGCCTTCACATCCAGGCTTTGACCTATCCTATCCACGCGGCCTATTCTCTGCTCTATCTTCATCGGGTTCCATGGCATATCGTAATTCACCACGACATGGCAGAACTGAAGATTGAGTCCCTCTCCTCCCGCATCGGTAGAAATCAATATCTGGGCTTTCTTCGCAAAGGATCTTTGAGCCTTTAGCCTTTCTTCTAAACTCATCGAACCGTTTAGAATGCAAACCGAGAAACCTCTCTCTTCGAGAAATTTCTGGAGCATCTTCTGGGTTGCGACGAATTCTGTGAAAATCAGTATCTTGACTTCGGGATTCATCTCCTCCATTCTTATCGTCTGAATTATCTCCAGCAACTTCAGAGCCTTGGCATCGTTCTCTTCGAATTCAACGGCTCTGGCCAGTCCCAAAAGATAGCGAACTCTCTCAGCCTCATTTACGAATGGTTTTACTTTGAATATCCCGGGAAAACCGATCTCCTCGCTGTTGTTCATCTCTTCAAATTCTGCGAAAGAAAAGCTGTCCAGATCCAGCGGAAGTGTCATTTGATCGTCTGTATCGGAAAGCGCTTCCAGTCTTTTTTCAAGAGCTCTGGCAATGGCTGCTGTGGAAGAAGCGACCAGTCTCTGCATAAGAAGCATCAAAAATCCTATGTAATTCTGTTTCTGATTTAGAGCCCTTCTGTAGCCCTCTCTTACATATGCCGTTACCGCTTCATACAGTAGCTTCTGCCTTTCAGACTTCTCGCCGAAATAGACAGGAACCAGACTTGTGTTTCTCTTCTTGAAGAGCGGCTTTCCCTCAATGTCTATTGCCTTTCGCTTTTCCGTTCTAAGAACATACTCCGAGACCGTATCTCTGTCGAGTTCATCCTCTGAAGTGAAAGCAATCGGGTCGAGAAGAGACATAAGCCTGAGAAAGGCGTCACTTTTTCCCTGATGAGGCGTCGCTGAAAGAAGCAAGATATACGGCGCTGCCTGCGCAAGGCTCTGCCCGAGCCTGTGTCTAGCGACTTGCGAATTGGTCCCTCCGAGTTTGTGAGCCTCATCCACAACTATCAGATCCCAGCCGGCATTGACAAGATCGAGAAACCTCTCTTGATTGTATTCCTGGAGTCTCTCGTTGCTCCAGCCCTGGCGGGAATAAATGGGTTTGACGGAATCGATAGGACAGATCACCTGATCGAATAGCTCCCAGGCGTTTTGAACTCCCGATAGTTTCTTGAAAGCCGAGAGCTCGGAAGGTATTACCAGCTTGAAATCCTCGCTGAATTTAAGTTTCATCTCGCTCTCCCATTGACTTATAAGCCCTTTAGGAGCCACAATCAACACGCGTTTTACAACTCCCCGAAGCTTCAGTTCCTGAATGATCAGGCCCGCCTCGATGGTTTTTCCCAGGCCCACCTCGTCGGCGAGAAGAAAACGGATTTTTTCTCCGAAAAGAGCTCTCTGAAGGGCGTGGATCTGGTGAGGGAGCGGCAAGACGGCTGAATTCATTGGCGCCAGAAGAATATCTGCCGAATTGAAGGCGTTCAGCAGTTTGCCCGAAGCGGCGGCGTAAGATATGAAATCTCCAGAAAAAAGGGCTTTTGCCTCTTCGCCGGGCTTTAACTGATCGGAGGATACCTGAACTACCCTTTCTTCCCCGGGAATCCAGATCTTCGATGTCTTGTAGCCCCAGAGCTCCTTGCTTTCAAGGAGCATACAGAGCTTCTTTTCACTTTCCAGCCAGTACCACTTCTCGTTCATAAGACGCTCCGTTTCCTGTATATGCACCAAAGTATTGACATTCCGTATGCCACAATGTTATAATTCTTATGCATGGGGGTGTCCCCGTGGGCGGAGCAGGCAAAGGGCTCCGCTTAACTTTTTAGCCTTTCCGACTATTAAAGGACAACATAGGGATATTCAATCAATGATTTCTCTTCTTTGATCAGCTCGAATATTCGTGAAGCGAATGGCCACAGTGGTTTTCTTAAGACTCCTTTTCTTATACTACTTCCTATGGCGAATGCAAGAATATCGGCTACTTCCAGACCTGCAATCCTCTCTTCCTTTCTTCTGAACTGCGTTCTAACTTTCAAATCCCCGAATCTATGATCTTGAGAAAACTGCAACTGTGTAGTGGTCACTCCCATAATACTCAGATTTCCTATTGAATCGGCATATAGCCTATCCTCAAAAGACTTTCTACTTTCGAATATCCATTGGAACTCTCTTTCCGACAAATCGAGCAATATGTTTGCAATTAGCTGTATTGAAGCCAAATAGGGATGAATATTCTGCTTGTAGCGATGGAGTATGTCTGCCTTGTTGATAAACGCTCCTAAGAAGCTGAACCTAAGAATAGAAATCACCTCGAACAAATCTTTGTGGAAGCTGATTTCATTTTGCTCGTTGTTTAGGAATCTGTATATCCTCTCTTTTCTAGATATCTCTTTGAAGTGAAGGCAAAACTCGGCCTTGTCCCCGAACCATTTCACCTTGAAGTCCGTCAAGCTGCGAATAAACTCCGGGTAATCAAACGGGTCCACGACTACTGCCGATAGAAAAAACACTTTATTGTCATCGCGATCAATCCCTTTATAGCTTGGTGTTCCGTATTCGTCAGAGAATATATACTTCATAGCCTCTTACTCTCCGAGGCGGGTCAGGGCGTTGTCGTAGTACATGAGCAGTTTCGGGTCTTCCTGTATAACTTTTTCACTGAGTTTTTCTGCTACCTGGATTATTCCCCTGTAGTCTTTCTCGCTCCAGAGTTTCTTGAAGCCGGTCCTCACGGCCTCCGTTCTGAAGACGCGAAGCTTTTTGCCCACGTGGTTTCTGTACTCTTCGAACTCCTTGAGGAGCCCCTTTTCTCTAACTCTTTCAAGATCCTGCGCCCTCGCTGGATCCGGTACGTACCATCTATCTCTCGCTTCGGATTTCAGAGAGCTGTCTGCGGTTTCAGGAGTCAGCTCTTTCATCTTCTCTCTCATCTTCGAGCTCTTCAGCAACCAGCTCCAGATCTGGGCGGGCACTGGTCCGATACAGTCGTATTTCAAGAAATTGTCTTCGAGAAGTTCCTTGAGTTCTATCTCCTTCTCGTGCTTAGCCCAGCCGCGCGAGATCGGCATGAACTGTGGCTGAAGCTCCTGAAAGGTCTGCGGCTTGTTCTGGAGCTGGAGCCTGAGCCACTGGATCGCCGAATCTTCATCGGTGACGAAGAGAGAGATCTGGCGGAGCTCGCTGACCGATATGCTCTTTAGATCGTATTCGTTGATCTGGTCTGGCAGGAAGAACATTCCATTCCTCTCGGGGAACCTCTGGCGCAAACCGTTGTAAAAGGTCGCGGCGGTCATGGGTATCGATCGACCCCGCTGGATGTGAAAGGCGATCATTCTGTCGTATAGCAGATAATCCGTTCTCTCTACTATAAGTTCGGATGAGCCGTTCTTTTCCGTGAAGACGGGCAGTCTCTTCAAGTGCCCCCGAACGAAGTCCCAGACTCCTTCTTCCGTTCCTGCTTCGAGCCTGAACCTCTCTTCGAGTCCTCCATTTGGCTTGTATGCCGAGATAATGAGGTCTTGCTTGACTGCGCCGGTGCTTGTAACCTGTTTGAATGTTCCCTGCTGCTTGTCGAGCGTTCGCACATCGGCTATCACAAAACCGGCTCGCTGGATAGCCTCCTGTATTGCGTTCCATACACTGTTCTGGGAATTGTGGAACTCGACGGTCATCCACCGTCCCGGTTTCAATACTCTGTAATACTCTTCGAAGCAACGGGTCATAAGCTCTTGATACTCGAGAAGTCCTTTCTGCTGAACCTTGTTCATTATCGCTTCCGGTTTGTTGTTAGTGAAAACCTTCAGCCAGGACTCCCAGAGGAAGTTGAGCTCGGAATACATTAGGTTTCCGCCGAAGGGAGGATCGGTGAAGATGTAGTCCACTGACTTCGAAGGTGAAATTTCCTGAGTAGTGCTCTGGCAAGCAACAGATGAATAACTGTCTGAGAGAAATGCGCTTGCAAAGTTAGACATTTTTCCCAAAAACGCTTTGAAAACATTAGACTCAGCAATTAAGGACGGAACATAGAGAGTGCCGTTAAGTGGTCCATTACCTCTATGTCCCTGATTATATCTTACAAGATTTGAAGTCAAAGTAGATACTATTGACTGATTGAGAAGTTTCGTCTGTAGATGCCTACAGTAACTCTTGCTAATGGCCGACAACACCCACAGGTTTCTCTTCGTGTAGAAGTGGTGGACATGAGTGATACCTACTGAGAACGGGTCTCCAGTCTTGTCGCCTTTCGGGATTCTGTGAGTTGGATACCAATAGGGTATCTCGCTCTTCTCTATGTACTCGATGAGTGCCAGATCGAATTCATCGGGTGTCTTCTCGTAACGTTTCTTGCCTATTGAGTAGTTAATCAGTACGGGGATCTGCTTCGCCTGCTTCACGGTCTCGCCTATGGCTGGATCGAACTTCGTTTCTATAACCCTATCCATTCTTTTCTTCGTTAACGATGCACCGCAGTGAGGACAGGAAAACTCGGATCTAACCTTCCCCTCTTCCTTATCCACCGCAGCTTCCCAGAAGATAATCTCACCGCCACATTCGGGGCAGGAAAAGACATCCGACCAGACGGTGTAGTTGATCCTTCCCCAAGAGAGCAGTTCCTTCGTGAAGTCTTTGCCTTGTTCTGAGAGAAGCTTCTTGGCCCTTTCAATATCTTCAGCCTTCTCTGAAGAGAGCGTGTAGTACATCCAGCCGCACTCCTCTTCGACTTCTTTCAGAATTTTCTTCGCCTCTCTTTCGAAGGCCTTTGCATCGACTGGAGTGTTGTAGTTGTAGGCGATGAAGGTCGCAGCCGGTGAGAGATCGTTCAACACTGCGTATCTGGCGCCCAGTTTCGAGAAAGGCTTCCCCGATTCATCCAGTATAGTTCCGTCCTTTCTGACTTCATAGCCAAGCGATTCGACGGCCTCTTTGCTTCCGCACATCTGGGCAGCTACTCCAGTCATTCCAGTGCCGCAGAAGCCGTCGAATACTACATCTCCAGGCTCTGTATAATGCAATATATAGCGCATTATCGCCTTATGAGGAACTTTGGTGTGGTATGAATGAGCGTTGTATATCGGGTCGTTCTTTCCCTCGCTGACGTCTGCTGCAAAGGGCTCTCTAGAATACTTCTCTTCGGGATCGTAAGGTTTTCCGTAATGCCTTATGAAATCGTCTATGAATGGATTCGGACAGGCCGTATAGTATGGCGGATCGGAAAGGTTCAGTATGTCCTCGTCGCTTCCCTTAGGGAAGCCTTCTATCTTCCTGAACTCAGGGTCTCTTAGCTTCTCTTTCAGCTTATCCCTGAAGTACTTCCGTCTATCTTCATCATTAGAGAAAGTCAGCCCCAGGCACTCAACGGGCCCTTTATTTGCATTGTCGTCGAATAGCCTGTTGTTCTCCATTACTTTTCACCTTCTTTGAGAATTATTCTGACTTTGTTTACATCTTTGCCTCTGGTCTTTTCTTCAATCAATTCTTCAAAGCGTTTACGCATCTCTTGCGGTGTCTTTGGGGCGTGATCGCCGAAGAGCCTTTCCTGAAGTTCTTCGGTGGTGAGCTCTATCTTCTCAAGAGTCGAGAAGACTTCGGTTAGAGCTTTTGTGAAAGCCGGGTTGTTGACGAGCTCTTCTTTCAGTTGTTTTGCATCAATGAATTTTTCGATCAGTGATTTCCCCCCCGGTTCAAGGAGTTCTATGTTTTCACTTACCACAGGGTCTTTCAGATTTGCTAGGATCGTTTTCTTCCAGCTGTCAAAGATCCCGTCTAGTTCTCGATCAAGACCATCGAGCACCAGCTCGGGCTCGCGATTGTCGCTGCTTTCCATTGCTGGTTTGAATTCGCAGGTAGGGCAGAAAGGAGACTTTTCCAGGGAGCTTTCCGTAAGCCCGTAACAGGTCTTAAGTCTTGTGATTTTATTTGTCAGTTCTTCCAGCTGTTGTTTTGATAGCATCTCTATTGTCGAGAGCTTGTTCAAAGTCCTGAAACGATAGTCGCTCAGAAGATTGCTTTTCTGTTTATCTCTTTGAACATCGAGCCGGGCTTTGCTGTGCAAATCCATGTATGCCTTTATATAAGCAAATTTAAGATCACCAAGAAGACTATTGAGCGTTCTTTTCACTTCCAACGTTTTCTGATCTTTGTCTTTCAGTATGGCCAGCGCTTCCTTTCTCTTCTTTTCATACTCTTCTAGCCAGGGACTGGAGGATATCATTTGCTCCTTCGCCCTTTGAAGATAACTGACCTCGCTGTTCAGTTCGTCGGTGATTTCAATGATCGCTTTGATTCTTCTGACGCCTTCATACTCTTTACTCATATTGACTATGTCTTCTTTTGAGATCCGCAGGTTTTTCAACTTTCCCACTGTGGAATATTTTGTGAGCGAATCGAAGAACTCTCTCAGCTTTTTGATAGAAGCGAGGTGCTTTTCAAGCTCTGGAGTGGTTATGAGAGGCTCTTCCCAGAAATAAAAGCCCCCCTTTATTCTTTCAGATAATTTGGCCAGTTCTTCTGCATGACTCTGGGCTCTTCGAAGCATGTTTTCAACCGGAGCCGGATCACCGTTCTGAAGGTTACTTACCTGGCCTTCATTTATCTTAAGAAAGTAGAACAGCTCTTTTATGGTAGAGACGGGCAGGTCCCTTGGGAGTCGAATATTTCTGAAGTTGACCAAATCCTCCAGCTTCAATTTCATAAGCTTTTCGAAAGAACTGGCGTCGATTTGTTCTCCGGCCAGAGATAACTCGATCTCTCCCATGTAAAGCATCACGGCTAACAAGACGAAGGCCCACTCCGGTTCCAGTCTATAAGGCATAAGGAATTCCCCGGTCTCTGTACTCACGAATAACTCGTTTCGATTTAGTACACTGCCCGAGGCTTTTTCCGTTAGCTTGCTCATGATTCCTTTTGTATAAATCGACTTCGCGGTTGTTATCTTGCCGTTTTCATCTATGAGATCGAGAGAAGATAGTACCTCTTTGTTCTGTCTTGTTAAGTTTCCGGATGTCATTCCTTTGATCACCGACTCGATTAGCTGGCTTCTATTCTGGGAGGTAACTTTCGTTTGGAATTGTGGATAACCGAGAGCAGTATCTGAGAAGTGACTGTCTAGCAACAAAGAAGATGTATCATCTATTATCTCTTTGAATCCCTCCAGCTGTCTGAAGGGTTTGTTTCTTAGGGCATAGGATTCAGGGATCGATTTTGTCGATTTCTTATAAGTTACCGAAAAGGAAGACGCTAGATTTTCATTGAGCCACATTGTCAGTTTTGAGACATACCCATCCGAGATCCTGCGATAGGTTTCCTTGTAGCTCGCAGCCGTCTGGGACAGTTCAATAGAGGCAGCGTAATTCTTCAGGTTTTCTTCGAATTCCCGATCAATATCGTTTATAGCAAAAAACACTTCGTCATCGCGACCTTCATCCTTGTAGGGATGGATTTTGTAGATTGGAAGGAAGTATATGTAGAAGTCTCTTGGGGGTTGAGCGGTGGAGCGCTCGTTAGGTTGTCCAAAGAACAGGTAGCCAAATCTTGTTGTGTTCTTGCTTTGCCAAATCAACTCGTATTGCCAGATTTTATGCCCAGGAACATATGTTTTGTCGGAGCATTCCATGAGCTTTGCCAGAGCAGTGAAATAGTATCTGTTGAAAGTCTCGTTGCCCAGTGTGTCTCTCTTCTTTTCTATCTGGCTGTTGAAGTCTATCGTTTTGTTCAAGTCGAGATAGTATTGTCCATTCTCTTTTATGTAAGCCACATACTGTCCGCTTACGATGTTTATGATCTTCTTCAGAATCCCTTCGATCATAGTTGATAGATCATCCATTGGATCCCCGCCAAGATCTTCGATCGCGGGATTGAATATTAAAAGATCATCCCTCAACTCATCCACCGTTGGTCCTATTTTGACATCTATGTCGCTTGTACTGAGACGATGAACTGAAAGCGTTTTGATGATTCGCAAAGCGTTGTCGAGATGGTGTTTGTCAATGTTTGCCTTCGTCTTCTCCGTGAGTTCCTCGCTTTTCTCTTTTGTCAACCTTATCTCGGGCACTGTTACCAGATCACTCCTTGAGCTGATTCTGTCCCAATAAGTGTCGTAGGAGACGATGCCGGGTTCGCCTTCCGGGACTTCCCTGTCGAGGAGTTCGCTCATGACCTTCGTCAGGGTTTGAAGAACTTCTCGATGCTCGATGAATCTAATCCTTTCAAACATCCCAATGAAAGAGGGGTGGACCGGGAAGAGGTTGACAAATGTGTCAAGCTTCTCGTTCATGGTTCCGTAGTATTTTGTGAAGTTTTGAAGGTGTTCTCTTACCTTTGCTTTTTGTGAATCTGTTTTTTTCAGCAGGCGGTTTGCTACTACAAATTCTATGTCCTCTCTTGCGATTCTTACATCGATAAAACGATCCTTGACTCGACGAACAGCGTCTGAAGCGAATTCAAAAGTAGGATTATCATAGAGAGCCTCTTGAATCCCTGCAATGAATCTGAAACGAGAGTTTTTGCAGAATTCGCCAATTTCCCTTAGAAAAGTCATGTCCAGGATGAGTTGTTCCTTTCTGTTTCGCAGATAATCAAGCAACTCATCTACAACCATCATTAAACCTTTGTCAGGGAACTTCTTGCAGAAGCTGCTCATCATTTCTTCTAGAGTCTCTTTGTTGTTTGAAGCTTTATCTATTGGTGGAAAGTCGAATTCAACTCCCATTTTGTGAAGCTCAGTTTTAAGTTCAGATAGAATGATATCTCGCAAAGGCATTTCGGTTGCACCGATTTCAGAACGAATTACCTTGAAGTTTCCGGCGATCTCAATGGCCGACTCTCTTACTGATTCATCTGTAAGAAGTTCCCGAAGCTCTGAATTTTCAGCAACCGAAGCAATGACGCCCATAAGATGTGATTTTCCCGTTCCGTAGTTTCCAACTATGAAGATACCTTTGCTATCAGCGGGAGTGGAGAACTGGAGATTTTTGAAGATGACTTTCGTCAAGTTGTCTGCCATGGGCCTGGAGATCACGTATGTCGATATGAAGTCCCGAGCACGCTCTTCTCTCGCCGTTTCTTTAAGCTGCATAACCGATTCGAGCGGCTCAAATTGAATCAGATCACCGTATCGCATTTCATAACCCCCTGTCTCATTCTATTTTGAATACAATTTCATCATCTAACCCTTCTTCTAAGAACTCTGGATGTCCTCTTTTCGCATATGTAAGTTTGCTCCCTTCGATATTGCCCGGCCAAATAGCAAGAATAAATCTTCCCCTTGCAAGTAGTCGCAAAGTGTGGAGAGCTCTCAATTTTAGTTGGGGATCGAACAGGAGCTCTATATGATCAAAAATGATTGATTTGTGATTGCTTAAAAGTTCTGACAAGAATCCAGAAGCCCGTAGAGGTCTTTCAGCTTTCGGTAAGGTTTTCATTTCTTTGCTCAGAAGAAAGCTGAGATTAAGTACATTAGTGTTCGTTGCGGCGGCAATGTCTTTGAACAAAGAAGATCTGCATGAATCATTTCCGCCTGTAACAAATGACAGACCGATCATTTTTTCTTGAAGGTGTTTAAAAAGACTATTCCTGACAAAGGAATAGTCACTTTGCACCACATATCCCATAAGCCACTCTCACCATGAAGAGTCTTACAAGTAAATACTATAGCATTCGGTCTCAGTTACAAAGTCCGATTCGGAGCCTGCTAAAGCGATTAAAGGTGATTTCAACCAAATAGAGACTTAAATGCGAGAAAATTCTAACGATAACTCTTCTTTAGATATTGCCACATTTAAGAAATATATTGAAGCTCATATAAGTTTGAAATTTAAAATATACCTTCACGTTCAGATTTAAAATAGGAAGAAAGGAACTTAGAGAAGAATCAGCCCCAGAAAATAGGGACTCCATTTTTTATATATATCCACATCCTTTTCGTGCTGACCCCTCGATCAGATTGATTAAACAGACTCAAGCCTCAATACCCAACATACGCCACAGCGGGCCTGCAGACGCTGCATGGCTCGTAGCCCATCCGAACTGCCTCGGACAATTTTATCGCCATCTTGCTCTGGAGCAGGTGCTGGCAGTGGTACTGGTGGTATTTCTCCCCGGTATTCGTTATGTACACTACCGGGTCGTAGAGGGGCTCGGGCGGTGTGGCGGAAAAGTTTTCATCGCTCCACAATCCCTTTTTGTCCAGGCCTGCCAGTCTTTCAGCTTCTGCGAATATCTCCATGTAGCTGGCCTTGAAGGGGTGTATTGAATAGACTCGAGCGTATCCGCCGGCTATCGCGAGAAGGTTGAAGAGGACATTATAGGTCTCGCCCTTGTAGCTCACCGGAATCCATAGATAGGCCAGATACAGCCCGTAGCTGTCTCTGGGCAGCTCGTCGTAGGAGAGGAAGACCTTCCTGTCTTCAAGCAGCAGCTTCGCGAAACCCGAGGACTCCGATCCGAAACGGGCAACCGCTTCGTCCGGATGTTTGCTGTCTGGAGCATCGGCCCCTATGAGACGGACGACCTCGATGAGATTGAGGGTCTTGTGACGGATCAGCGTGAACATATCCCCGTCTATGACGCTCAAGAGAAGAGATTCGTCGTATT
>NZ_DAOSEH010000048.1:0-17709 GCF_035363035.1 Mesotoga sp.
ATCTTCTTTCGAGATCCGGCCGTAGTAATCGCAGCAGCGGCTGATCGCGCAATCCTCGCACCTGGGACCTACGGGTCTGCATATCTGGCGGCCGAACTCCACCATCGAACCGTTGACCGGCCCCCAGAGATGCGGCGAGATGATCTTCATGAGCGCAAACTCAGTCTCTTCGGGGCTTTTGGTCTTGACCCATCCAAGCCTGTTGGATATTCTATGAACGTGCGTATCGACGGCGAGGGCCTCTTTCCCGAAGGATATGTTCAGAACTATATTCGCCGTTTTTCTGCCTACGCCGGGTATCGAGGTCAGTTCTTCGATGGTGTCGGGAACACGGCCGCCGAACCTTTCCAGCAGTATTTCGGCGCAGTTCACTATCCGCTCTGCCTTCTGGCGGTACATACCCGACTGCTTGATCAGTTCGTACAGCTCCTCCGGCCTGGCCGCGGCGATCGATTCCATGGTCGGGAAGACCGAAAAGAGCTTCCTGGAAGCTTCGTCGGTGTTCTCGTCCCGCGTTCTCTGGCTCAGTATGGTGCTTATCAGAACTTTGAACGGTTCCCTGTAACCGTGATCGTGCTTGAAGTTTTCGATCATCCAGCCGGAGACGGCGTCCGGGGAACAGTCCTCAGGCATCGTCCCCCTCCAGAAAGGCCCTGTAGGCCCTGTAAGTTTCGTAGAGATCGGCCTTGGAGATTATCTCGTACGGCGAGTGCATTCCCAGTACCGGAACGCCGGCATCTAGCACGGTGACGCCCTTTTCGGCGAAGAACTTGGCCACCGTACCGCCGCCGCCCTTGTCGACCTCACCCAGCAGAGCGTTCTGCCAGTGTATTCCCTTTCTGTTGAACAGTGCCCTCACCTCGCCGACGAACTCGGCGCTCGCCTCGCTGGTCGACGACTTCCCTCTTGAGCCGGTGTACTTGGATATGGCGATGCCGTAACCGAGTTTGGCGGTGTTGACCGGATCGTAAACATCCTTGAAGGTGGGGTCGAAAGCGGCGGCCACGTCTCCTGAAAGCATCCTCGATCTTTCCAGCAGGAAATCTATGGAATACATTTCGTCGATCATCGAAAGATTCAACAGCCTCTCTATAAAGGTCACCCAGAAGCGGCTCTTGGCACCCGTCACACCTTCGCTGCCGATCTCTTCTCTGTCGAAGAGGAGCACCATCGTCGTCCTGGAAGGCACTGTGGATTCCACAAGGTCGGCAAGGGCCGTCAGTGCCGTGTAGGAACAGACTCTGTCGTCGTGCGCGTAGGCGCCGATCATCGATCTGTCAAGACCTACCTCTCTGGCCTCGAAGGCCGGCACGAGCTGCACGTCGGCCGAGTAGAAGTCCTCCTCGACCATTCCGTACTTCTCGTTGAGGAGCTTCAGGAAAGTCAACTTGACGGGGTTTTCGATCTCGCACTGTTCTATGACAGGAATGGAAGCCGAAAGGGCGTTCAGATCCTTGCCCTGGAAGACTTTCCTGAAATCCCCCTCTCTGCCGTCCAGGTGCGGAAGCAGATCGGATATGACGAAGACCGGGTCCTCCCTGTCCAGGCCTATCGACACGTCGATTACAGTTCCGTCCTTCTTCACGACCGTTCCCACGAAGGCGAGGGGAATGTTCAGCCACTGATACTTTTTCACGCCGCCGTAGTAATGTGTCTTCAAAATCGCCAGCTCGGAATCCTCGACCAGAGGATAGGGTTTCAGATCGAGCCTGGGGGCGTCGAGATGGGCCGCGACCATGTCGATCCCGTCGGCGAGGTTCTCACCCAGGACGGCGGCCACCAGAGACTTTCCATCCCTGGTTATATAGACACGCTCGCCCTTCCCGACCCGGTCGAGGCTTTCCAGCGGTTTGAAGCCCTTTTCCTCGAGATATTCAACCAGGCAATCGACGGCCAGTCTCTCGGTTTTCGCCCTGTCGATGAATTTCATATACCCCTTCGCGTAAGCGAAGACAGTTTCGCCGTCGAGCGATAGCCACGAGTTCTTTCTCTTGTACGTCAGTTGTTCGAAGAGTTTCTTCGCTTCCTCTTTTTTCAAAATCGCACCTCCGCAAGAAATTACAATGAATTATCTATACCCTTTGGAAATCTTCAAATAGATTTTAGCCGAAAGCTCCCGCAATTTCATCACACATCGTTTGATCAATAAACTCTCCGGACGTTTCCTTCGACTTTCCGGCGAAAGATGAGTATAATTGGTATGAGATTGTTTGAACCCCGAACGTCTTTGCGATGTCATATAAGACAGATTAGGGTGGTCTGGTTGGACGAGAAGAAGCTAATAGACGGTCTGAAGAAGAAAAAAGTTTGGGCATACGAGGTTCTGTACGACGATTACGCTCCCAGACTGGGTAGTGTCATTAAGTCTTATCTCGGTTACGACGATGTTGAAGACGTAGTTCAGGAGGTCTTCATCAAGGTTTTCAGAAACGTTCGAAAGTTTCGCGGCGACGCCAAACTCTCGACCTGGTTGTACAGAATAGCCGTCAACGTTTGTAAAGACACTCTGTCCAAAAGAAAGAGAAACAACGAGTTTCTCACGGACTTTCTAGAGAGCGAGGATAAAGTATCGCTCGAACCGCCGGCATCCACCAACGTTTTCAGGGAAGTCATGGACGAGATGTCTTTCGAAGAGCTCATGAACGTCGTTTCGAAACTCTCTGAAGACGACAGGTTGCTTATAAAACTTAGAGACATCGACGATCTTTCATACGAAGAGATCGCCGATATACTGGACAAACCGGTAGGAACCGTCAAGAGCAGATTACACTATGCCCGAAAGCGTCTTAAAGAGCTTCTCGAGGAGGTCGGGTACATTGGATAATGAAAGACTTGTACGTATTATGGATCGAGAGATCCCGGTCGAGGAACTGAGGGTGGAAGAGAAAAAGGAATTAAAAGAGTTCGCGAAGGCCCTGGTGATGTTCAAGGAAAAATGCTGCTACAAACCTTCCGACCAGTCCAGGGAAAGGGCCGTAGCGAAAATCAAGAAAATGAAGACGAAGCCTTACAGGATGCTGGGAGCCGTGGCGGCCTGCATGATAGTGGGCCTCTTCTCCGTCAACTTCTTCACCAACAACACGATCCTTGTGAAGAAGAAGGGAGACCTCTATCAGCTGGCCAACGTACTCGGCTACGGCAGCGGCCTTAACGAGAGGTTGAAGGTCAATCTTCTGGCGACGGCCGACACGCAGAATCAAAACTCGGTCGCTATGATGGAGAGCGAGATGGAAAGATCTCTGGGTTTTCTGAGCTCCATGCCCGAGCAGAACGATTTTGAAGTTTCGGGTATTAACACCACTTATTGAACTAGACACACCCTCGGACACAGAAGGAGTGAAATCGCCATGAAAAAGCTGTCCATCCTGATAGTTTTTTTGTTGCTGGTTGGGCTGGCCTTTGGTAAGGACGCGGTTGAAGAGCTGGGCAAACTGATCAACAATCTGAAGAACTCTTCATACGAAGTCGAAAGGTTTGTTCAGGAGAGCGGCATAATAACGCTGGCAAGGAGCGAAAAGGTGGTGAAATCCGGTCCATACAAGCTGGTCACTTCCTATTCCTCGATCAAAGGTGAATTCGGCTGGGTGAGAAACAACAACGGCCAGTTCGCGGTATTCTCGCAAGAAGAGGTGGCCTTCGAGCCTTTGACCAACCTCAAAGATTCCGAGGACAATCTGATAGATCTCTTCAACAACAAAGATTACACCGTCTCACTGTTTCTTGATCTTCCCAACAGTACCAAAGTCACCCTTTCCTCTGGCGGGTTGACCATGGAAGTCACTTTCGACAGCGGCTATCGCCTCTTGAAGCTCGTAAAATCCTACCCCTTTCACACAGTAAGCGTGAGCTATCGCAACTACTCCGATCTTTCCGGCGAGGGACTGGCAAGGCTCACCAACGCGACCAGAGGCATGAGTCTGGTAAGGCCTCCGGTCTATCTCTCCGAGGCGATGATGGAGGAGTATTTTTCGTGGTCCTCCATGGACTTCGCGACCGACGGCAGGTCTTATCTGTACACCCTTCTTATGTACTCTCCCAGTTACGGGAAAATGATACTGTACTTCTCTTTCAACAGCGAACCGGAAAATCTGCAGCAGTTTTCCATAAAAATGGCCGAAAGCAACGGCTTCAGTTACGCTCTCGAAAAGATCTCTAGCACATCGGCCCTGAGCCTTCTGGGTATGGTCGATTCGGCCACGCTAAGAAAGATTCTGGACAGCCTTCACTGAAAAACTCCGGCAACACCCCGATGTACCACACGATAAACCAGCTTTTCAAGAAGCTTTCTCATAATCTCTCAGTTTTTATTGTATAATCAATAAAACATGTTTTTGGAGGTCCTGACTGATGGAAATTGAAGAGACAATAGCTCTTCTGAAGAGTAGAGGCTACAGGATAACTCCTCAGAGGGTAGCGATTCTGAGGATACTGAAAGACAACACCAACCACCCTGGCGTAGAAGATGTCTTCAGATCGGTTATAAAAATCTATCCAAACATCTCCATGGCTACCGTTTATAACGTCATGGAAGTGCTAGAAAGGGAAGGCATAATCAAAGAAATAGCCGTCAGCAACGTCTCCCGACGTTACGATCCGAACGTGAATCCTCACGGTCACTTCATATGCAGGGTTTGCGAGAAAGTCTTCGATGTATCTTTCTCAAACATGCGCAGTCTGGGAAAGTATTCTCCTCGCGAACTCGACGAGTTTGTGATTGAATCGCTTGAACTGATATACAGAGGAGTCTGCAAAGACTGCAAAGACAAGACCTGAAAGCCAGTCAACTCCGGAGGTGCGATATGTTCAACGGGCTCGACGCGGGACTTGAAGAAGTCCTCAAACGGATAATGGAAACGGCCAGCCTGAACGATCTTCAGGAAGTGAAGGCCCGGTATCTGGGGAAGCAGGGACTGGTCACTTCTCTGATGAAAAATATCAAGGAAATCTCTCCCGAAAAGCGAAAGGAATACGGCAGAGAGGTGAACGAACTCAAGAATTCCATAGAAGAGGCCATAGACAACAGAAAAAACGAGCTGGAAGAGCTTGCAAGACTTGCCAGAGAGAGTGCCGAGAAACCCGATTGCACTGTGCCGGGAAAGAAAAGAGACATCGGCTCCTACCATCTGATCACTCAGGTGATGGAAGAGGTTCAGGATATCTGGGTCAGCATGGGTTTCGAAGTCACCACCGGTCCGGAGATCGAGACCTCTTACTACAACTTCGAGGCTTTGAACACTCCCGAATGGCATCCGGCGAGGGACATGCACGATACTTTCTACACCTGCGACGGCCAGCTACTCAGAACACACACCTCTCCGGTGCAGATCAGAGTCCTGGAGTCGCGAAAGCCTCCGCTGGCCATATTCTCTCCGGGAACCTGCTACCGCAAGGATACGCCCGATACCACCCATCTCCCCATGTTCCACCAGTTCGAGGTGCTCCTCGTCGATAAGGGGACCTCGGTGAGCCATCTCAAGGGGACCCTGAATCACTTCGCCAAAAGGCTTTTCGGGGCCGACAGGAGGATCAGACTCAGACCGAGCTTCTTCCCCTTCACCGAACCGAGCTTCGAGGTGGACGTCAGCTGCGGTATCTGCGGCGGCCAGGGTTGCAGGAGTTGCAGGGGCTCGGGCTGGCTGGAGATTCTCGGCGCCGGAATGGTCCATCCGAACGTCTTCAAAAACGTGGGTTACGATCCCGAAGTCTGGAGCGGATTCGCTCTGGGAACGGGGCTGGAGAGGATCGCGATGTTGAAGTACGATCTCGAGGATATAAGAGACCTGCTGAGAAACGACCGTAGATTCCTGAAAGGCTACAGGAGGGCGATCATATGAGGGTGTGCCTTGAGTGGCTAAGTGACTTCATTGATATTGGCGATAGATCTGTCGAGAATATAAGCCGCTCGCTGTCTTTGAGCGGTACGGAGGTCGAGAGGATCGAGTATCCGTGGGCAGGACTGGAAGGGGCCGTCGTCGGAAGAATAGAGTCCGTCTCCGTCCATCCCGCCGGTGACAGGCTCCTCGTGACCGGGGTGAACACCGGGGAAAGAACGTTGTCCATAGTCACCTCCGATACGAGCGTGAAGGCCGGAGAGACGGTGGCCGTCCTTCCCGAGGGTTCGCTCTTCGACGGAAAGGCGATCGCGGCCAGAGAGTTCTCCGGCGTCAGGTCCGAAGGGATGTTCCTCTCTCTTCAGGAGCTCGAACTCGAGGAGAGGTCGCTTCACATAATGAGACTGGAATGCGCAAGGGTCGGAGAGGATCTTAAATCCCTGCTCAGGCTAGACTCTCCGGTGATCGAGGTAGAACTGACGGCCAACCGGGGCGACTGTCTGTCCATGATAGGCCTGGCCAGAGAGGTGGGGGCCGTACTGGGTTTGAAGACCGGAAGACCTCCGGTCGAAAACGATATCGACACCGGAGAGGATCCGGTTTTGAAAGTTGCGCTCAACGATACAGGCTGCAGACGATACTCGGCCCTCCTTATGGACGGCGTGAAGATAGCCCCCTCTCCTTTGTGGTTGAAGAGGAGACTGGTCGCCGCCGGACTGAGGCCGATAAACAACGTCGTGGACATCACCAATTACGTGATGCTGGAGACGGGACATCCCATTCACGCCTTCGATGTGGATAGAATCGGATCGACGAAAATCCTCGTAAGAAATGCCAGAAACGGCGAAGAACTGGAGCTTCTCGACGGGCGCAAAGTCGAGCTGAACGAAAGCGATCTGCTGATAACCAACGGCGAGACTCCCCTTGCCCTTGCCGGAATTATGGGCGGGGAGGATTCGGGAATAGACGTCACCACCGACAGGGTCCTTCTGGAAGTTGCCGTTTTCGATCCCGTGAGGATCAGGAAGACCGCCAGAAGACTCGGCATATCGACCGACAGCTCTTACAGATTCGAGCGCGGAGTTGATTACACCGATTCCATATACGTCCTGAAGCGTCTGGCCGGACTGATGGAGGAACTCTGCCGGGGCAGGGTCGCCTCTAAGATAGTGGATGTGGGGCGGATCGAGAATCCCGAAGGGATTTCGCTCAGAAAAACCTTCGTCACGGAGCGTCTGGGCAAGGAACTCCCGGACGGGGAGATAGAGAGGATTCTTACCGGCCTGGAGTTCGGCGTCGAACGCCGCGACGGGGGATGGATAGTGACACCGCCGGCCTTCAGGGCTTACGACACCACCCAGGAGGTAGATCTGGTAGAGGAGATAGGAAGGATCTACGGTTACGATCGCATAGACGATGAGTTGCCGAGGATACTGCCCGTTTCGATCGGTGTCCCGGGATACCTCAAAAGACAGCGCAAGCTTAAGGAGCTCATGGTCGCGAACGGGTTCGACGAGATCATAAGCTACAGTTTCATGAACCCAGACGAGATAAGAAAGGTCGATGAAGAGATCTCTTTCGTTCCCCTTCAAAACCCTCTTTCGATGGACATGGCCGTCATGAGACCCTCCATGGTCTTCGGTATGCTTTCGGCCGCTTCCTACAATTTCCGCAGACAGAACAGGGACCTGAAACTCTTCGAGATAGGCTCGATCTTCTCCCCTGAAACCGGAAGAAGAGAGTACACCGCGGTGGGCTTCGCTGCGATGGGCAGAGAGAACCCCCTGGACTTCTCGGACAAGAGAGCGATCGACTTCTTCACCGTCAAGGGAGTGATAGAGGAGCTCTTCTCGCTCTTCGGAGCTTCTCCCCGGTTCGGTCAGATATCCAGAAAGTGGCTGGAACAGGGAAAGGCCGTGTCGGTGATCATGGACGGCAGAGAAGTAGGGTTCTTCGGAGCCTTCAGCCGCACGCTGGCCGATTCCCTTTACGATATCAAATCGGGGGAGCTGTACGTGGGCGAGCTCAATCTGACTCTGATCGATTCGATGAGAAACGAGTTCACGGGCTCTCAGAGGATTTCGCCCTTCCCCAGAGTATCGAGAGACCTGTCTTTCCTCGTTCCCTCCTCGCTCGCCTATTCCGAGCTAGAAGGGATCATTGAATCGAGTCTACAAGGCACCAGCTTCAGCGAGATAAGAGTCTCGGACATATACAGGGGAAAGGGTGTCGAGCAGGGTTTCACTAGCGTCACCGTGACGCTCGATTTCGAGAGTTTCGAGAGGACCCTGACGGACGATGAAGTAAACGATTGTATCGCCAAAGTGCTGGATGCAACATCCAGAGCCGGAGTAAAGTTACGTGGATGACCTGATACTGAACTCACTGAACAGGAAGATACTGGCCTTTCTGCCGCAACTTTGGACGGATATCGATACGGTCGGTTTTTCCGTCGCAAGAAAGAGCAGTTTCAAGGATATAGTGACCTCCATAGACATCGAAATAGAAAACAGACTGCGTCTCTTTCTCGAAGAACTCCTCCCCGGCGCCGATTATCTCGGGGAAGAGTCCTCCTCGTCCGTCAGATCGGGGCTGATGTGGATAGTCGATCCGGTGGACGGCACGACCAACTTCTCCAAATCCAACCCGCATTACTGCACGCAGGTCGCTCTCTACAAAGATGAAAAGATCGTCCTGGCCGTCACTTACGACCACAACAGAAGAGAGCTCTTCCACGCCATAGAGGGGCAGGGCGCCTATCTAAACAGCAAGAGGATCTGGGTGAGCAAAGTCGACGATGTAAGCGAGGCTTCCAGCCATGTGGGACTCCAGTATTCTTCCGAGCTCTCTTTCAAAAGGGTGACGGAGAGGATAAACCGTGCCATCGAAGCTTGCCGGGCCGTAAGAATCACGGGCAGCGCCTGTCTCGATCTGGCCTACGTGGCCTGCGGAAGGGCCGACATCTTCTGGGAAGAGGCTCTGAAACCGTGGGACGTGGCCAGCGGTATTCTCCTGGTCAGGGAGGCCGGCGGGGAAGTCACCGGCTGCCTCGACGAACGGTTCGATATATTCAAACCGGACATCTTCGCCACGAACGGTTCGCGGAGGCTGGCCGGGCAGTTCAAAGAAAGAGTTCTTTATTAAATCCCGTCAGGGGAAGAACCTCCTGTGCTCTACGTACATGCATTTGTCCTCCACATAAAGCACAGATCTTTCAGAGGCCAGTTTTCTGGCCTTTTCGCTCCTTATGTCCTTTTGAAGCCAGACGGCCCGGGCGCCCAGTTCGATGGCCTCTACGGCTATCTCTTCGGCTTCTGCCGAAGGCCTGAAGATCTCGACCGCTTCCAGGTTCACGCCGTCGGCTATCACCGACTTCAGGTCGGGATAGACCTTCATGCCTTCGTACTCCTCCATCGACGGATTGACCGGGATTATCTCGTAGCCCTTCTCTTTCAGATACATCGGAACGCTGTTGGAGGGTTTGTCGGGATTCTTGGAAAAACCGACAACCACGATGCGTTTGAAAGTCGATAGAATCTCTTTCGCTTTGTCTTCATGTTTCACAGGAAAAACACCTCCCAGAATGATGAGAGCGCTGCCCAGAACGAGCGAGAAGAAGAAGAACCAGTTTCCAAACCTGGTGTAAGGCGTGATCTGAGTGCCCGGAAGGTACTGGAAGGCACCTATCACGTATTGAGTGTTCGTCTCGTTCATCGTCGGCAGTCTTTTGAGTACCCTTCCGTACGGATCAATTATGGCCGTAATACCCGTATTGGATACCTGGAGAACGTACCTTCTGTTCTCTATGGCGCGGGCTATGCCCTTGGAAAAATGTTGTTGCAGCGCAGTGTCGATGTTGAACCAGCCGTCGTTTGTGGATATTACGATGATCCCTGCGCCGTTGAGCGTCAGGTTCCTTGCCACCTCGCCGTAAAGCGAATCGAAGCAGATCTGGGCGCCGATCCTGTGGCCGTCGACGGAGAAGACGGTGAACTCCTCGCCGGCGTAGAAGTAATCTAGAAACTTCAAAAATTCGAATACTCCCAGGATCTTAGGCCAGGGTAGAAACTCCACGAAGGGCGTGAGCTTGACCTTGGCGTAGAACTCGCCGGAAAAACCATCTCCATTCACAAACCTCACCTGGTTGTAGTTCTCGCCGTTGTAAATTGGAAAGCCGACCAGTATCTCGAGATTTCTCTCCCGCGCGAGGTTGACCAGCCGGGTTCCCGTGGGCGAAATCCTTATATCGCTCATGAAAGTGGCCTCGGGCATGATGACGGTCGAGCCTTCGGGTATCTCCTCGAGACCCATTAGAACGACTTTCAAAGTCTCTTCGGGCGGAGCGTAGTATTTCAGCTGTTGAGAGATATTGGTCTGAAGCGCGTACAGGGTTTTCTCGCTGTTTTTGTCGAACGGCCGGAGAGGAATCGCGCTCTGGATAAGAGCGTTGACCAGCGCTACCATCGCGACGGCCGTTATTAGCAGCGGTATGCGGCCGCTTTTTCGATCGGAGCAGAGATGGGCCAGATAATGATTGACCAGGACAACTACGAAGACCAGAAGCAGCGGCCCACCCAGCGCCAGCAGTTGAGAGATGCCCAGCTGGCTGTTCAAGAGCGCGTCCGAGAGTCTGCCGTTGGTGAATCCCAAAGGCCCCAGCTCTCTCAGGCCCTCGAAGACCGTGAAAAAAGAAGCCGCGAAAAGCGCTCCGGAGAGGGGACGGGCCTTGAAGAACCTCTGGAATATGGAGTAAACGAAACCGAAACCGGCGAAAGGCACGGCGATGACCAGACACATGAGCACATAAGCGACGACGCCTATGAAATTCGGGAAGGAATCCAGAACCTCGGGCACGTTGAGGGCAAGAACGGGCAACTCCCAGTAGTGAGTGATCATCAGATAAGCGAAACCGAAAAGGAAGCCCTTCAGGGCGCCTCCGAGGGGCCGGGCCGAACGCATTCCCATGAAGAAGGGGATCAGCGCGATCCAGACCAGATAGCCCCAGACCATTCCGGGCATCGAAAGGGCCGTGAGGAGGGCCGATAACAGAATCAGTTTCAAACTAATCCCTCCGCCAGTTGAGAATACGATCTATGGCCTCGGCAACCCCGCTTTCATCGTTGGTCTTTTCGGTCACGATCTTCGCGTGTTCTTTGACCTGGTCGGGAGCGTTGGCCATAACCACTGGCAGGGGACACCTCTTCAGAATGTCGAGATCGTTGTAATTGTCGCCTATGTAAGCCACCTCCTCCCGGTCGATTTTCAGATGTTCCAGTATATGTTGCAGACCGTTGCTCTTGCCCACGCCCGGTCCGAAGAACTCGTAGAAGGCGTGGCTTTCCAGAGCGTCGTTCTTCACCACAGTAACCCTGTCGGGACCGGGACGCATGGCTTCGATCATTTCTATTATCCTCTCTTCTTCGCCCTCTATCGCTATTTCGGCTATCCCCGGTTCCCGTATCCTTTTCGAAGGGTCCTCTTCGAGAACGATCCTGTAGGCGTTGTGCGCATAATAACCCCTGTAAGGGCTATCGAAGAGGCCGGCCGTGGAAATGTCCGGCAGTTTGAAAAAGTCGAAAAAGATCAGGCTGTTCAACCCTCTCTCGCGACTGCGGTTGTAAATCTCCACGGCCTCGGCCGTACCTAGCAGACACTGAGAGATTATCCTCATGGCTCCATCGTAGCCTTCGATCACCAGCGCGCCGTTCTGGTAGGATACGGGAACGCTTATGCCCAGCTGCTCGACGTACTTGTGTCCGGACACGTAACTCCTTCCGGTGGAAATCGACACATGGACACCGCGCCCCAGGGCTTCCATTATCGCTTCTTCGTTTTCTCTCGATATCGACTTGTCGCTGTTGAGAAGGGTTCCGTCGAGATCGATTACTATCAGTTTGATCATAATTCATAACCTCCAAGAATCGACTACCTGAAAAGTCTCCAGTCTGCGGTTGGTGGATCGTGTCCATTCGAAACTTACGGGGAAGGCGAACTCCGGAGCCAGCCTGCCGCGCTCTATCCAGTAACGCGCTTCTTCGCTGTTGTAGATGCCGGGATTTGCCAGGATTTTGAGTTTTGTTTCACCGTCTATCCATCTGACCTCGTCGATTTCCTCCACACGACCGAGCATTGCGGTGATTCTCTCTCTAAGCTCCACCGGTGGAAGCGGAGAGACATTGACGAGGGCTATATTCTTCGAAAGCGGTCCGGCTATCTTCACGTTCGCCAGAGTGTGGGGGAAGGACTCCAGACAGTCCAGCAGGATCTCGTTTGAGATAGCCACGGCATAGCCGTGATAAGAGGGATTGGCCATGATCTTGAGGAGGTGTTTCAGTTTGCATCCTTCACGCACCGGGGCCTCGCCTATTCTCGGAACATGGATCTTGAGTTCTTCGAGCGCCATTCCTATCAGCTTTTTGTCCCAGCCCCTTATAGGAGCATAGAAACCATCTTTCAACGCGATGCCGGTCTGTCCCCACGTATCTGACTGGTTGGCGCCGGTGGCGATTATTCCGAGGGCGCTGTTGCGCATCGAGGGAAGTTTCGCATATCTCGTGCACCGGTTGCACGAAGGACCGTTTTTCCAGACAGCCTCCTGCGCCTCGTATCCGGGTGTGAATTCCAGTCTCAAACCAAGCCTGTCGGCCAGTTCGACGACGATTTCTAGGCCTCTGCTGTAACTGTAAGGGCCGAAGCAGACATTGACCAGTTTCACACGATCCCTTCCAAGCGCTTCGCTTGCCAGGGCCGCAACCAGCGTGCTGTCCTGACCTCCGGAAAAGGCGACCGTTATTCTCTCTCCTCTGGAAATCTCTCTGATCTCCGCAATAGTCGTATCTATCAAATTACCTTCCATATCACGCACCAGGTATACCGGTCCCGAACTCGACGAAACCGGGCGCTCTCTAACAGATATTCTAGCAGACACCCGGCACATGGTTGGTAAGTGTGGGTTAAGGAAGAGAGGAAGAGACGTCCATGGAAAGAGCAAAAAGCCGTCCGTCGTCCACCGTACCGGAGCATGGACCCGTCCTTCGAAAGAGCGGGATCTTGATCTTCTTACCTCTAACCTCTAACCTCTAACCTCTTACCTCTGGTCTGTTACGTTCCCGTCACCAGACGAAACCCCTGTCGAACTTGGATTTCACGATTCGCAGTTTCCGCGGGATGTCAAGCCCGTAAGGACATCTCTGGCTGCAGATGCCGCAATCGGTACAGCTGTCGATGCCCGGAGAGAGTACTTCGTACTCCCTTCTGCCCTGTTCTTCGCTCGAGAACCAGTGGGCCAGCCTGTCTCTAAGGGCGTAGTCGGGAGCCTTCCCGATCCTGCCGTCCAGCATCTGTCTGTCGTACCTGCCTTCGGCCAGAAAGAAGCCCGGTATGTTGATGCCCTCGGGACAGGGGAGGCATTTCATGCACTGGCGGCAGACGTAGTCGGCCAGCTCCGGAGCCTTGGAAAAAAGACCGTCCAGTTCGAAGGGTGTCATGGAGGGCCTGTCGAGGGCCGACAGGTCTTCATCTAGATGCTCAGGCGAGTTCATGCCGCTCACTATACAGGAAACGGGCAGTGTTTTGACGTACCTGAAGGCCTCTTCCACGCTTCTCCAGAGATAGCCGTCGGCCAGAGGTTTCATGGCCAGAATACCGATCCCGTTCGAGAGGGCGTACGGCAGGATCTTCATCTCTATCTCGGGAAAGTTGAATCTGTCGAAGTAATTGAAATGAGTCATGAAGAGGTCGAAGGGATACTCATTCAAAGCCCGGAAGAGAGTGCCTCCGTAGCCGTGGCTCGTGATGCCGGCGAACCTTATGAGCCCCTCGGTCTTCGCCCATTCGAGAGTTTTCAAAGCTCCGTCGGAAGAGATTATCTTCTCCCAATCGCCGTTTTCGGTCACCGCGTGGAGAAAGAGTATATCGATATGGTCTCTTCCCAGAGCTTTCAGGCTTTCCATCAGCTGCCTCTGCGAACCTTCGAAGGTCCGCTCGCCCGTTTTGGTGGCGACGATAACGCCTTCTTTGGGAAGAAAGCTCGAGAGTTTTCTTTCAGAATCGCCGTCGCCGTAAGATCTGGCCGTTTCGAAGTAGTTTCCTCTGGCGTCTAGATATTTTTTCACTATCTTTCCGACGGTCTCGACACCGATCTCAAGAAGATGAAAGCCGCCCAGGCCGAGCAGGGAAAGCTTAAGGCCGGTTTTTCCAAGAGTCCTGTATTCCACAACACTACCCCCTCAGATTATCTTCTCTTCTCGAGCAGCTCTATTATCGTGTTGTCTATCTCCGACATTCCCCTGCTCATGAGAAGCTGTATGTTTTCGATGGACTTGTCCAGCGTCGGCTCCATGAAGCCCTGGGCCGAATCGATCCCGAGGTCGTCGATCGCCAGCAGGGCGCAACTGTAAGCCTCTTGACCTCCCAGTCCGGCCTTCAGCGCGCAGCTTTCCTTAGCTCCGTCGCACATCATACCCGTCGTGTTGGAAAGAACCGTGATCATGGCCCTCTCCATCACAGATCTATCGCCTCCCAGAAGATAAACGATCCCGGCCGACGCCCCGGTGCCGGCCGCCGTAACGCAGCCGCATATGGGTGCTGTCCTTCCCAGCTTCTTCTTGAGGTAACTTGAAAAGAGGTGGCTGATGGCGACCGCCCTGGCTATCTCGCCCCTGGATTTATCGTAATGCATGCCCACGAGAACTACCGGCAGGGTGGCGACTATTCCCTGGTTGCCGCTGCCGCCGCTGCTCATCACCGGCAGGGGAGCCCCGGTCATCCGCGCGGCCGAAGCCGCGAGACAGTACTTGCGGATCCTGTATCCCAGACTCCCGCTTTCGCATATCTCCGCTTTCTCCCTAGGGGCGACTATCTTTTCAAGACCGTATCTGGCTATTTCGAGGTTCATGTTTATACCCTCGAAGATTCTGTCGATCTCGCTTTCGGTCATCTCATCGACCGCCTTGAAAATGTCCTCGACGGTGAAGTCGATGTCGCGGCTTTCGACGATCCCCTCGTCGCTCTCGATAGCCCTGCCATCCCTTTCTATGAGCACTACTCTTGTGTGGTGGTCCTTTATCACGACTCTGCTTGTGTGGACGGAGCCCTTCGCGATCGCTTCTATGTATATTCCTGTTCTTGAAGTGTCGCACCTGACCGTCACTCTTCCCGAATCGATCATCTCTCTAGCCAGCGCCACCGACTCTGCGCAGCAGGGCTTCAGCGCTTCCAGCTGGAGGGAAGAATCACCGCAAATCGCCCCCAGAGCGGCCGCTACTTCATTTCCTTTTTCGCCGGTTCCGGGTATGTAAACGTACATTCCGTTCTTGTAAACGTTCTTGCTTGTGATCACTTCGACTCTCTCGATTGAATCCCGCAAATGACTGACCGCAAGAGAAACACAGTAAGCTATCGCGCCGGGCTCGGTGCAACCGAGGGCCGGTTTCACCTCTTTGATAAGGTACTCCTCAAGAAAATGCATTTCGATCCTCCACTTGTTAAGTATCTGATAAAGTATAACACCGAGCGCGGCGATACACCTGAAAAACTGTGGAGTGGATTGAAACGCTTCTGTTCGCTGAAGTGACTTTCATTGAAGAGATCACTTTCAGACTCTCAGGGCGGAAGAGAGAGATCAATCGCACCGCGTCCACATAAATTTACAAAACCATAATTTTAGATCCTCGTTGGAGGAGTATGATTTTTACCAACCGGTAAGTAAAAATCTTCTGGGGGTGTTTTTAATGGGCATTGTAGAAAGTATGAAAGCTTCAATGTTGAGACAGGCGGGAAAGTTCGTGGGTTCTCTCGTCAAGAACTCTTCGACGGAAAATATAGCTCGTCTCTTCGGAACAGTAGCCACGCTCAGTAAAGAACCGACCAAGAGCGGCTTGAAGAAACTCACGCAGATGGCCAAGGACGATCATCCGATGATCAAGTCCTGGCAAAAGGTTTTCCAGAACGCAAGTCCGAAAGCCGTGGAAAAGGCTATGACCAATCTGGTGGTCAACGAATTCGCCCTCGGCGAAAAGATCCGGCAGGAAAAGATGCTCGAGCACGAAGTCGTTATACCCAAACTGCTCGTTTTGAGTCCCACTTATGCCTGCAACCTAAACTGTGTAGGCTGTTACGCCGGTCTCTACGGAAGGAAATACCAGCTGTCGAAGGAAGAGGTCAGCTCCATCATCAGGCAGGCGAACGAACTGGGCATCTACTTCTTCATTGTAACGGGCGGAGAGCCTTTCGTCTGGCCGCATTTGCTGGAGATCTTCGAGGAGTTCAACGACTCTTACTTCCAGGTCTACACCAACGGTACGTTGATCACCAAAGAAGTCGCCAAAAAGCTGGCCGAGCTCGGGAACGCCACCTTCGCGGTATCGGTGGAAGGTTTCGAAGGCGAAACCGACTGGAGAAGGGGAAGGGGCGTCTTCGAAAAGATCAAGACGGCCTGGGCCAATTTGAAGGAAGCCGGAGTGATTTACGGAACCTCCGTGACGGCGACACGTCTGAACCACGACGTCATGATGAAGGACGAGTTCTGGCAGTTCCTCAAGGACAACGGCGTCGCGTACGCCTGGGTCTTCCAGTTCATGCCGGTCGGTATGAATCCGTCCATGGACCTGGTTCCGACTCCCGAACAGAGGTACGAACGTTTCTTCAAGACCGAAGAACAGAGACTCGGCGGAGAGTTCGCCTTCGTCGCCGATTTCTGGAATCACGGATTCCTGACCAACGGCTGTCTGGCCGCCGGATCGAAATACCTTCACATCAACGCCAAGGGCTATGTGGAACCGTGCGTCTTCCAGCAGTTCGCGGTGGACAGCATAAGAGAGAAGAGCCTGATAGAGATACTCAAGTCTCCATTCTTCACCGCTTACAAGAGAATGGTTCCTTACAGCAACAACCTGTTCAGACCATGTCCGATAATCGACAATCCGAAAGTGCTTCGCGCCATGGTCAACAAATTCAACGCCATTCCGCAGCACGATGGAAGCGAAAACGTAGTAACGGAACTGGCGGGTCAACTCGATGAACTGGCCGAAAGCTGGAAGCAGTACGCCGACAAGCTGTATTACGAAGAGGGCTTCGCCGAAACCCATCCGGCTCACAGGGGCGTGTACGACTTCGAAGTGAGAATGAGGAAGTACGCCAACAACGAAGAAAAGCTTGCTATCGATAAAAAACCCTGATGGATGAAGGTGGTGAAGTCCGGTGCGCGCCAGGTTGTCTTCAAAGGAGAGAATCGTCAGAGCCGCCCGGAAGGCCTTCGCAGATAGAGGTCGGGATGGAGTGAGCATGTCGGAAATAGCCGGTATCGCCGGAGTAAAAAAGGCCCTCATCTACTATTATTTTCCAAGCAAAGAGGATCTTTTCTACGAAGTCTGGCGGTACTCGATCGATGAACTCGAAGACCACATTTTTTCTGAAGCCGACGGAGAAAATGTCTATCTCTCGAAGATAAAGAAGATCCTCCGGTCGTACATAGACTTCATAACCAGCAAGAACGAAGTCAAGAAGATAATGGACCAGGAGAGAGCCAATCTGACCAGAGAGGACATAGAATCCTGGAAAAGGGTACGGGACAGGTACCTGTCGCTGAAAAACAGATTGTCCACAGTGATCAACGACGCGAAAACGGCCAGAGAGATTTCGAAAGACGTCGATCCCGACAGTACGGCGGACCTCATCTTGAACGGTTTCAGCATCACCGAAGACCCCGAGGGACTCGAAAGCATAAGAGAGATAATATGGAGAGGTCTAATAAGTAATTCAGGAGAGTCAACGACCCCCGGCTAAAGCCGGGAGCAAGTAGCTCAGGTTGACTAGCCTAAGTGATTCGGACACTACGTTACCGGCAAATGTATAGGCACCGTAGGATGCGTTCCCAAGT
>NZ_DAOSEH010000049.1:0-17627 GCF_035363035.1 Mesotoga sp.
GGTATCATAGTTGATATGCAAATCGAGTCGGTACCGTTTGAAACTGTTAACCGACGGGTGGAGGAGGTGTATTCGAAAAATATGGAAATCAGAAAACTCGATAACACCTACAGAGAAAGGATCATAGAAATATTCACCATTTGCTTCGATTACAAATTCGATATCGACGAGGATGGACCTTTCTTCGACGATCCTTCCTTGTGGGAATGTGTGTGGGGCGCCTTCGACGGCCAGACGCTTATTGCCAGTTACATAAGCTACAAACAGCGAGTGAAGATACGTAACAGGGCGATCGAATGCCGTTATCTGGACGGTGTCGCGACTCTTCCTGAATACAGGAACATGGGTATAATCAAAGATATCTTTATGAGAGATTGTGCAGATGCCCTCGACAATGGAATAAACATCATGATGTTGGATCCTTTCAAACACGACTACTACCGTAAGCTCGGCTTCGAAACAGCACTTGAGAACCTGAACCTGAGTTTCGATTACTCCCTCCTCTCGAGAGAGATGGTTGAAAACGATTTGAGAATTGTGTCGGGCATGCTCTTTCAAAAAGACTCTATGAAGTCACTGGTGGAAGCCGCTCTCGAAAAGCTATGGGAAGAGTCGAGGTACGCAGAAGTCAAAGAAATAAGCGCCTACAGTCAGGGCATTTACCGCGAGAAGGATCTTTTGTGTGCCGTGGCGCTCGATGATGATGACCTGCCGCATGGTTTGATTCTGTATTCTAAAAAAGAACGTAAAATGAATATCAGACGTTTTAGTTTCACAGATCTACAGGGTTTCTACGCTCTGAAGAAGTTTCTGCTGAACCACAGAGATCAACTGTCATCCTTCGAAATCAGAAGGGTTCCTCCCGACTTCCCGGTCGAACTCCTTCTACACTCTGGCTGGCAGGCCGGCAAATTCGCCGAATTGAAGGATTTTTCTTCGAGGATGATGAGAATCCTATCGCCGGTCGCGGTCATTTCGGAACTGATGAACAAGAAAATTCCCGATCGTGTCATAATCGAAATAGAAGACAGGAACCTGCCACAGAACAACTTGTCGTTGTCCGTCGGGAACGGCGAAGTGGTAACATCTACTGATCGACACGGTCTTTCGATATCTATCTCCGATCTGGTACCTATCGTGACCGGCAGGATTTCGGCATCTAGACTGTGGAGAATGGGGAAACTTGGCAAAGGGGAATGCGGAAAGCTCTCGTGGGGCATCACCGAAGTTCCCCTGGATGTCCAGATCCTGGACTCTCTCTTTCCCCGTATCACTACCCATAACGTACATTGAGAGTATAGAGGTGGTTTGTTTTGAGAAGAGTTTTTCTGTTTCTTTCGTTATTGTCCGTCTGCATGGCCTTTTCTTTCGTTCCGCTTGAGGAACCTATAACACTTGGGCAGTTCGGTTTTGTGGACGATGTGAAAACCGTTAAAGTGAAGATTACCCCGATCGGGGCACAAACACCGGAATCCCAGTCCTACGAGTTGACGTTTGATGAAAACGGTTTCATCACCTCCCAGAATATGGGAGAGATAGCCGTGGAGTACAGGTACGATGATCAAAAAAGGCTTATGACGAAGCTCTTTGTAGATTCCTCCGGCCATCTGCTTCAGAGGATATCCATCGAATACGCCGGAGACAGTTATACCGCCATCGCATATGACGGTTCTAACCTTGAAGTGGGCCGAACACAGTACATATTCGATATTCAGAACATCACACTCGCCTTTTCCAATACATCAGAGAGCAGCTCTTCACGGAACACGCTTTACTTCGATTCGAACTACATGAACTACCGTCTGGTTTCATACATAACCGAAAGAGTTGAGGAGAGCGATCTTTACGTCAACATGGTCGTGGAGATCGAGCTCGACTATAACGAGTTCGGACAGTTCAAAGGTCAGAAAATGATCGTAAGAGTTAGGAACGAAGGTCAGGAAAGATCCATGGAAATCACTACCAGGGCCGACTGGTTATTGACTGACGAAAAGGGGAATATCACCAGCGAAATACAGAGAACAGAGTATTCCGACGGCAGCAACCCTCCAGAGGAATTCATCTATTCCAGGGAGTTCACGTACTATTGACGACGATTCGCTTCAGGTAGCAAATCCGGCCACGTAACATATGTTACAGACCTAGAATGCACCTACCGGTTACTATATTTGTAACCAGTAAAAGGAGGGATGCAAGGTGTTTTGCTATCAATGTTCAGAGACCATGAAGGGAACGGGTTGTACTGTCAGAGGGGTCTGTGGAAAGGAACCGGAAGCAGCCAGTCTCCAGGATCTACTCATCTGGTTGCTCAAGGGAGTCTCTTTCTGGGGAAACGGCGCCAGAAAACTCGGTGTCCGGAGTGAAGAAGTGGATCTCTTCGTGGCCGAAGGACTTTTCACAACCATAACCAACGTCAACTTCGATCCTTTGAGCCTTGGAAAGAAGATTGAACATACACTGAAGATCAGGGACAGGGCCGAAGCTCTGTTTAGAAAAGCCTTCGCAGATAAGAATGGAAAGGATTACACGGGTACCGTCCCAGAAGCTGCCAGCTGGAAATTGGCCGGGGGGATCGATGTTTACGAAATGAAGGGTTCCGAAGTTGGCGTAATGGAAACCAAGGATCCCGACATAAGATCTTTGAGAGAACTGCTGGTCTATGGCCTAAAAGGCATAGCCGCTTACGCAGACCACGCATACATACTGAAGCATGCCGACGATTCGGTACTCGCTTTTCTACAGGAGGCCCTTGCCGCAACTCTCGATGATTCTCTTTCCGTAAACGATTACGTCAATCTCGTCATGAAGGCCGGAGAACATGCCGTGAAGGCCATGGCCCTGCTGGATGGGGCGAACACTTCCACTTATGGTAATCCTGAGGTCACCTCCGTCTTCACCGGTAAGCTAGAAGGTCCTGGAATACTCGTCAGCGGTCACGATTTACTCGATCTTGAAGAGCTTTTGAAGCAGACAGAGGGAAAGGGGATCAACATCTACACTCACGGTGAGATGCTCCCGGCCAACGCTTATCCTGGCCTGAAGAAATATCGACATCTGGTGGGTAACTACGGCACTTCCTGGTACAACCAGCAAAAGGAATTCGAAGAGTTCAGGGGTCCGATCGTTATGACCACCAACTGCATTCAGAAACCAGTAGATACTTACAAGGACAGGATCTTCACGACGGGTCTTGTGGGATGGCCGGACGTCTCTCACATACCCAACAGAACCGGTAAACAGCCCAAAGACTTCTCGCCGGTGATCGAAAAAGCTCTGGAAATAGGTGACATAGGCATCAAACATGGAAAACACATAGTGGTAGGCCTGGCTCATGATCAGCTATCGAAAGTGGCAGACAAGATAATCGACGCCGTTAGATCGGGAAAGATCAAGAAGTTCGTTGTCATGGCCGGCTGCGACGGCCATGCTAAAGAGAGACAGTACTACACGGACCTTGCAGGCGCCTTGCCGGGAAATACCGTTATACTCACCGCCGGTTGTGCTAAGTACCGCTACAATATGCTAGAACTTGGAGATATCGGAGGCATTCCAAGAATAGTGGATGCCGGTCAGTGTAACGACAGCTACTCACTGGCAGTCACCGCCCTCAAACTCAAGGAAGCTTTCGGACTGGAGGATATAAACGATCTTCCGATAGAATACGACATAGCATGGTACGAACAGAAAGCCGTGGCCGTTCTTCTGGCTTTGCTTTACCTGGGAGTCAAGGGAATCAGATTGGGGCCGGTTCTCCCTGCCTTCGTATCGCCGAACGTATTGAAGGTGCTGGTAGATAACTTCAACATAAGACCTATTACCAACGTAAAAGAGGACCTAGCTTCAATAATCGGCCGATAGAAATCGATCGAAGAACTCCACCACGATACCGGCTATCTCGAGTAATGAAGGACTGATTTTTCCACCGCTGGGCACAAAACCGTGCCCGGCGTTTTTCACTATGAGGAGTTCGGTATAATTACCGCTATCCACGAGCGAATGATAAAACTCTTCGGACTGGTACGGGGGTACGACTGCATCCTTATCGCCCTGTACTATCAAAAAAGGCGGACCATCGCCCCTAACATATTCCACAGGGCTCGCTACCTTCAAAGCGTCGTCCCCCTTTCCGAAAATCTTCTCGGCGAGCATTTTCTCCAGACCGGTGAAGAGACTTTCCAGATCGGTAGGACCGAAGAGGTTGGCAACGGCCATCAGATCATCGGATACTTCTTTGTATTGATCGTTCCTGAAAAGATCGTAGTCGGGAGTCAATCCTGCCAGCGAGACCAGGTGTCCACCTGCGCTCGTTCCGAAGGCACCGATTCTGGAAGCATCTATCCCGTAAACAGCCGCATTTTGCCTGAGAAATCTAACTGCTGTCTTCACATCCATAATCTGAGCCGGAAATATATGAGCAGGAGCCAGTCTGTAATCGATGGCGGCAACCAAATAGCCGTTCTTGACGAGCTCGGCTATTATCAGCAGACCCGGACCGGACTCTTTGTTACCGCTGGCCCAGGCTCCACCGTGAACATAAATCACCGTGGGAGACTCTTCCTTCATTTTCTGGGGAAAGTAGATATCCATAGTTAGAGTCTCTCTGTCTACTCTCGAATACTCGACATCGTAGTCGATGATGAGATACCCTTCCACCATTCCACCGGGAAAGTGAATCCCGTCTTCTCTTATGCTGTAGTCCTTCGATTGGCGCGAAGAGATGAAGAGCTGTTCGATCATCTTGAAAGCCGATCTCACCTGCGAAAAAAAGGAACCGGCAATTGCGTATGTATTTAGAAACGCAACCAATACGAGTAGTGGAAGGAATCTTTTCATTATACTTATCCTGATTCGACTTCAAACCGGGCTAAGAAACTCAGGGTATCTCCATTATGTTCAGCACACCCATGACTATGGCCGCCACCGAAGAGAGCACCGCGATAGTCAGCCAGATGTTGTTTGAGCGCTTCAAAGAAGATATTTCTCTGTTTGTCTCCTCTTTGGCTGCGCTAACGGCTTCATCGACGATCATTTGAATCTCCTCTCTGCTTACCAGAGTGGAATCGAGTCTGCTCTCGATTTCCCTACGGAATGTTGCCAGATTCCTGGAATTTTCTTCGATTAGCATTTTTAGCTGTGCTGACTCGCTCTGGAGCTTTTGAATGGATTTCAGGTTGTTATCGATTGCCGTGACCGATCCATCGAAGTTACCCTTCAAGCTGTCGATTTCGACGGCGGCTGCCTGGAGACGCTTATCGATATTGGCAAGCGAGACGTTCAGGCCGCCTATCTTCGCTTCCAGCGTGGTGAAGATCGTTTCTATGTCCGATATCTTGCTGTTGAACTCGAAAACTGTCTGCGAGAAAGTCTGGGGTGAAACGCCTTCGGGAGGGATCGACTCCTTGACCTGTATAAGTTCCGAATTCATTCTCACGAAGCCGATCGATAAGCTCCCAACGGAATCTCTCAAAGTCTCTATCTGTTCCTCTAGATTGCCCAAAAAACTGTTCAGGGAATCGTGGGAAGAAGGCGTAAGATTCTTAAGAACGCTATCCAGGCTTTGCGCAAGTTCCTCAAGCTCTTCGACGCTTTTGTCGATATTGTCGATGCGGGCTATAGATCTGTTCAAAATATCTTCGTAAGCTCTCAACTCTTCCCGCTGGTTGCTCAGCTCCGTCCCGAGAGACTCTATATCGGCCAGCGAAGTTTCAATTGCGGATAGCCTCGATTCCATATCGCCCAAACTTGCGATCGATTCTTCATACGATCTAGTGAGCTCATCCATCACGATGTTCTTAAAGCTCTCAAACTGCTCGAGTGTACCGTTCATGGAAAAAAGCGCTTCCGAAAGAGAGCTGGCCGCATCTTCACTAACGCTACTCACCCTGGCGATCTCCCGCTCCAGTTCAATGATTCTTTCATCAATTCTCCCGTGAGCTTCGATAAGTTCCAGCGAAGAGGTCTTTATAATTTCTAGATCATCGGCAAGGGAGACTTTTACATTTTGAAGATCCCCCCCCAGAGCTTCCAGAGCAACGCGATTTTCTTCGATCGCCTTTTCTATACTCGAAAGTTTCTCTGGATCAGACGTCGATGAGGGAATACTTCCAATAGCTACTCTCAGCTCTTCGACCGTCTTTCCCTGCTCGCCCAGCAAAGTTTTGAGCTCTTCATGTGACGATCTCATCTCTTCTATGATCTGAAGCTCGAGTTCAATCCCCTGCATCTCGGTGTTCAGATTTTCGATAGAAGTCTTCAGCGAATCTAGCGCGCCTGAGTCGAAGGTAGTTGTAGAGAGAGCCGATTCGAGCGCTTCCACTCTCTTCTCGAAGATGAATCTGTGCTCTTGAAGGTCGATCACGCTGTTGTCCACTGAGGCTTTGTATTCGGCCAGGGCAATCTGTGTATCGAGAAAGAGAGTGTTCAATCTTCTGAATTGAAGGTTGAGACCTTCGACGTTGTCCTGGAGGAAGTTCAGTCTTTCATTGAGATCAGCGATGTTTTCGTTGATAGACTCGTAGCCTTCAAGATCTGCCACGTTGGTAGATGGAGGTTGCACCTCTATGCTCACCGGCGCTATTTCGACTGTTCTACCGGGTTCAACGGTTCTGACTCTCCAGGGAAGCAGTATATTCTGAACTCTGACATCCATGAAATAATCCTGGAGGGCTACCTGGCTGGTGAGAACTATAATCCCACCGGAAGGCAAAACAATTGGAAGCTGGATCGGTACGAAGAGCTCCTCGACTCTGAAAATCTGATCCTCGATTCGCTCATCGGAGGTCGCGTTCATTATCTGGATCGAGTCCAGTTGTATGTTCATCGATCTTTCCGATCTAAAAACAAATAACCCCAGCAAATAAAGATCTTCCTCGATTTCTATCTGCCCATCCTGCCCGTCGGCGACAGCGTAGGCCGGGATGAACCTGGCCTCGAAACCTGCACCGGTGAAGGCTACAAAGTCCTGGCTTCTGGAAAGCATGTTGTTGAAGAGAGTATCGGTATCCAAGGCAAAAGCTATCATTGAAACAAAAAGAAAGATGATGAAAAGTATCTTTTTCATAATCTATACCTCCGATAAGCCATAAGGCCCGTTATTGTATATCAGTATTTCTTGATCCCCTATCGGTCATAATAATAGACTATCATATCCCTGCCTGCAGTTGTAAGTAAGACCACTTCTCGGGATTTTCTGTTCTTCGAAACTGGTTTGTCTTTTAATTATGAAGACCGCGGCAGAAGATATGAAAATCATTTACATATTTTTGCCGGTCAAATACGACTATCTTTTATGATCAGCGTAATCTCAAAATCATAGTTAGTTATTGAATGGTCAACTATAAATTATCTTATTGGTCCAGTAAAGAACCACACAACCCGTAAATTAACCTGCATTTTCGTATGTAATGTCTTAAAGCTTGATAATCCATTAATTTTATCTGAATAAATAAAGCATGAGACTTTGCCAGGTTATAATCGGAGAATTCCAGTGAAAATCGGCCCTTTAACTGTTTTGTGTGTAAATGTTTTCAGTATTACCATCGTTTCGGGACCCGAAAGGGCTAGAAAAGGAGGTTGGGTATATGAAAAAGGGCTTTCTTCTATTACTTCTGGCCATGATACTCGTTAGTAGCCTCGCCATTGGTCAAGTTTATGATCGAAAGGAAACGCTGTACGCCGGTGGAGGACTGTGGAGTCCGCCGAACAACTGGAATCCATTCACTCCCTGGGCTATAATGACCGGTACCAACGGTCTGATCTACGAATTTCTGTTCATGTTCGATCCTCTCAGCAACGAAATGATTCCCTGGCTCGCTGTCGATGGAGGGTGGATCGATGGAAAGACTTACGAATTAAAACTTCGAGACAACGTCTTCTGGACAGACGGAGAGAAATTCGACGCTGAAGACGTGAAATTTACCTTCGACATCGCTAAGAAATATCCGGGTGTGCATTATAGCTCCATGTGGAACTGGATGAAAGAAGTGGAGATAATCGATACGCTCACTGCGCGCGTTCACTTCACCGAACCACTCTATCAGCAGTGGTCCTTCCAGCTTTATCAGTTGCCGATGGTACCGGAACACATCTGGAAGAACAAGACCGAAGCAGAAATTTTGACCGGCGCCAACGAAGGGCCGATAGGAACAGGCTGTTATCTTGCCGAAGGCTATGGTCAGGACAGGATGATCTACCTCAGAAACGAAAACTGGTGGGGAATCGAGCAACTGGGAATCAAGCCTACGCCCAAGAGAATCGTCTATCTCACAGTTTCGGGAAACAACGTGGCTCTGGGTATGATATTCAAGGGAGAGCTCGATATAAGCAACTTCTTCCTGCCGGGAGTTCCCGCAGTTAAAGCCGCTTACGGAATCCACACATACTTCGATGGTGCGCCTTACATGCTTTCAGATAACACGGCGGTTCTCTTCCTAAACAACAGCAGAAAACCAATGGACGATGTTAACTTCAGAAAGGCTGTTGCTTGGGCAATAAACTCGGACGACATCGTTACCAGGGTTTTCGAAAACCAGGTAATCAGATCCAACCCACTGGGTTTCCTTCCAATCGATGCCTGGATGAAGTACTACGATGAAAAGGTAGTTGAGCAGTATGGCTTCAAATACGATCCGGTTGTTTCGAAGAAAACACTGGCCGATGCCGGTTACAAAGATATCAACGGAGATGGTTTCGTCGAAGCTCCAGACGGTTCCAAGGTTGAACTCTCGATAATTGTGCCTTTCGGCTGGACAGACTGGATGGAGTCAATAAAGATTATAGCCAACAATCTCAAAACCGTTGGAATCAACGCTAAGGCAGAATTTCCAGACTACTCGAGGTACCAGGACGAACTTTACAGCGGTAGATTCGACATGGCGATCAACAACTTCAATAGCAACCTGTCCAATACGGTGTGGAGCTACTACTATTGGCTATTCTGGGATATCAGAGAACAACAGACTCAGGGAAACTATGGAAAATACAACAATCCAAAAGCCTTTGAGTTGATGGGTGCTTTCGATCGAACTCCAGTAGATGACTATGAGGCCGGTCAGAAGATCATGTTGGAACTCGAAGAGCTTTTCCTGAAAGAGATTCCTTACGTTCCTCTCTGGTTCAATGGTATGTGGTTCCAGGCGAGCACCAGTGTATGGAGTAACTGGCCGAGCGAACACGGTCCACACTACTATCCATGTACCTGGAACGGAAAGTGGCAGCTCGGTGGGATATTCATGTTGTCGGCTCTGAAGGCCGAATAGGATACACCGGTCCGGTCCCCGCAGAGAAGGGAATCTGCGGGGGCTTTTCTGTAGTTCTCTTAAGTTAGGGGAAGGAGACTCAGACTGTGGGAGCCTATTTCAGAAGAAAAATAGTCATCTATTTGCTCACGTTCATCTTTGCAGTGACAATAGACTGGATGATACCGAGATTTATGCCCGGTAACCCGATTCAAAACCTTCTCTCGAGGTTTTCGACCCGCTCGGATACCACCGAGGTGATCGCCAGGTATCTCAATGAGATCTACGGACTCGACAAATCGCCGTTGCAACAGTATTTCGGATTCTGGGCAGGACTCTTCAGGGGCGATTTGGGAGTGAGCATATATGTCACCGGGGCTCCGGTTGCCAGGGTGATAGCGAGGGCGCTGCCCTTCGATCTGGCCTTGCTGATCCCGGCGATCATGCTGAGTTACATAGCAGGCAATAAGTTCGGCGCCTTCGCTGCAAGAAAAAAGAGGCTCGACGGCATTGTCTTGCCCGTCTGGTACGTGCTGACTGCAACACCTTATATGTGGCTGGGTATACTCCTCGCATGGTTTTTCGGGGTTGCACTGGATATACTTCCGATAGCAGGGGCTTACAGCTTCTCGATGGTCCCAAACTGGAGCTGGGGCTTCATCTGGGATTTTTTCAAGCACTGGATTCTCCCCTTCAGTTCTCTTTTTCTTGTGCAGTTCGGAGGTTGGGCTATTGGAATGCGCAATATGATAATTTACGAATTGGAAGCAGAGTATTCCAGATATCTCGAATCACTCGGAGCCTCGCGAAAACTCATAAGGCGTTACGCCTACAAAAATGCCGTACTTCCTCAAATAACTGGGCTGGCCCTTCAGCTGGGTGTCATAGTTGCCGGCGCGCTCGCCACCGAGGTGGTTTTCTCCTATCCCGGCATCGGACATCTACTCAAGGAAGCTATACTTAATCAGGATTACTTTCTAATTCAGGGATGTTTTCTCTTCATAATCATCGGAGTCTTGCTGGCCAATATAATACTGGATTTTGCATACATTCTGATCGATCCGAGAATCAGACATTCGGCGGGGGGAGAGACGATATGAAGACGAAGAACGAATTTCTGTATTTCGCACTGAAAAACGGACGGTTGAAAGTCGGCCTCTTCATACTCCTATTCTTCGTGTTGTTGGCGATCTTTGGTCCACTATTCGCCAAGTATGGGCCCCTTGACTACGCCGGACCGGGTTATCGTCCTCCATCGAACGAATTCTGGCTAGGGACCACGACCTTCGGCCAGGATGTTTTCTCCCAGACGGTTCACGGTCTCAGGGCCACTTTCGTAGTCGGACTGGTCGCCGGTGGTCTCTCAACCTTGCTCGGAATCCTTGTCGGCTTCATCGCCGGTTACCGAGGAGGTATGGTTGATGAACTGCTTAACATGTTGACCAACATAGTCACCGTGATACCTACACTGGCTCTTTTATTGATAGTAGCGGCTTACTTGCCCTACAGGGGGATACTCGTCGAGAGTATCTTCATAGGTCTGACCGCCTGGCCGTGGGCGGCGAGGGCGATAAGGGCACAGACTTTCACCTTGAGAACGAGAGATTTCGTAGATCTTGCCAGGATCACAGGTATGAAACCTTCGAAGATAATTTTCAAAGAGATAGCCCCCAACATGATGTCGTACCTTTTCATGACCTTTATACTCCAGTTCGGTGGAGCGATACTTGCAGCCGTTACCCTAGATTTCATCGGGTTGGGTCCCACTCAGGGAATTTCGCTGGGGCTTATGATGCAGAACGCCGTTCTCTGGAGTGCGATTCAACTCGGAATGTGGTGGTGGTTGATACCGCCGGGAGTCGCCATAACGGCCATAGTTGGGGCGTTGTACTTTATGAACACAGGCCTTGACGAAGTCTTCAATCCAAAATTGAGGGAGATGTGATTATGTCTCTCAACGTTGCCAATCTGAGGGTATATTACCAAACGCTCAAAGGAGACGTGAAGGCTCTCGATGGTGTTACTTTTAACCTTCGAGACGGAGAGATAGCAGGAATTGCCGGGGAATCTGGTTGCGGAAAATCGACACTCAGCAATTCGTTGATAACTCTACGCCTTCCCATGAAATTCGTCGAAGGGGAGGTCTCCCTGGATGGGAACGAGCTCCCGGTTCACGATCATAAGAAAATGGTTGACTTCAGATATAAAAAGATCTCAATAATACCCCAGTTTGCCATGAACGCTCTCAACCCCACAGTGAAACTGCGCAGACTTATCTCGGATCTTCTAAACTGTCACGGAGTGGGGTATGATGAAATTCTTCCTGAATTAAACAGGAGGCTCGATATGGTCGGCCTAGACCGGACTGTACTCGATATGTACCCTGTGGAGCTTTCCGGGGGGATGAAACAGAGAGCGGTGATGGTCATTTCCACACTTCTGAACCCGTCGCTTGTGATCGCCGATGAGATCACCTCGGCCCTCGATGTCTCGACCCAGCGGGCTGTGGCGGAGATGATCGTCGAATTCAGGGACAAAAAGCTTGTAAAAAGCGTGATATTCGTCACCCACGATATCTCAATTCTCTACCAGATAGCCGATTCGATAATAATAATGTATGCCGGCAAGCTTGTAGAACACGCCGGCACGGAAATTATAATGAAGAAGCCTATTCATCCATACACCGAAATGCTAATATCTTCTCTACCCGAGGTAGGTGTATACCACAACGATAAAAGACTGAAGGGAATACCGGGAAAACCACCTCAACTCCTCTCTCCCCCGCCGGGTTGTAGATTCAAGGAACGCTGCCCGCAGGCTTTCAAAAAATGTGAAGAAGAGCCCCCCATGACCGAAATCGAACCGGACCACTGGGTGGCATGCTGGGGGGTGAGGTAGATGCTTGAATTAATAAACCTTACCAAAGTTTTCAAGACGGGGACGTTTTCCTCCGGGCGGCTCAAGGCTGTGAACAACGTTTCGTTCGAAATTGAAAGAGGCGAAGTGACCTCTCTGATTGGAGAGAGCGGTAGCGGGAAGAGCACTATAGGAAAGATGATATTGAGGCTGCTCACTATAACCGCAGGCGAGATAAAGCTAGACGAACGGAGCATAAGCACAATAAAAGGGGCGGAATTGAGACAGTACTACAGAAAAGTCCAGGGCGTCTTTCAAGATCCTTTCAGTTCATACAACCCCATTTTCAAGGTGGATAGAGTCTTTGAGAACTTGCGCGATGTCTTTTTCAGAGAATTGCGCCACAGCGAGTGGAAAGACAAAGTGAATTCGGCCCTCAAGCTGGTTGGACTGGACTCTGAGCAGGTTCTTGGAAAGTATCCCCATCAGCTCAGTGGAGGGCAGCTACAGAGAATCCTCATATCCAGGGCTCTATTACTGGATGTGAGTTTCCTTGTAGCAGACGAACTTATCAGTATGCTGGACGCCTCGACAAGGATCGACGTCCTTAATCTTCTCGCAGATCTGAAGAAAGGGGGACTTTCGATACTCTTTATTACTCACGATCTGTCTCTTGGATACTATCTGAGCGAAAAAGCGGTCATTTTATACAGAGGCCACGTTGTGGAAATGGGAAGTACAGACAGGGTCTTCCTTAATCCCGTTCACCATTATACTCGCAGACTCATCTCCTCAGTGCCGAGGCTGGACAGAAAATGGAAGGACATCGACGATCTCCAGAAAAATGAGGAACATAGTCTGAAGTGTTTCGATCCCATCGAAGACGGAGAACTCGAAATGGTGGAAGTTGAAAAAGACCACTATGTAGCCGTGAAAAGGAGATGAACATATGTTTGGCAGAGATTTCGTATTCGGCGTTTCTCTTTCAGGTTTTCAATTCGAGATGGGGAGAGCCTGTCCAGATAGTGTCGATCGAGGTTCGGACTGGTATCTATGGACTCACGATAAACTGAACATCGAAAACGGTATCGTGAGCGGAGATTTTCCCGAAGACGGCCCGAATTACTGGAATAATTACGGGGAGTACCACAGGCTAGCCGCTTACTCAGGAATGAAAATGGTGAGAATAGGTCTGGAATGGTCGAGGATTTTCCCGTCCCCCACTTTTGATATAACCGATGTTGAACTTGAAGGTATCTGTGACCGTAGCACTCTAGAACACTACCGGAAAATCATAAAAGATATCAAAGAACGGGGGATGAAAGTGGTGGTCAACCTTAACCACTTCACACTACCCCTCTGGCTTCATGAACCAGTTAAGGTCAACAGATTATCCGATTTCACGGCTGGAGGCTGGGTCGATCCCAGATCGGTCGAGCAGTTTCGAAAGTTCGCTGCGCTTTGTGGCAGAGAGCTAGGCGATCTAGTGGACATGTGGTCAACTCAAAACGAACCCAACGTCGTGGCCATGCTCGGCTATAGAAACAGGGCCTCGGGCTTTCCTCCTTCGATCATAAGACCGGAACTGGTCGAAGTTGCCCGAAACAACTTGATCGAGGCTCACCTGGTTGCGTACGACGAACTGAAGAGGACTTCGGATTTGCCGGTGGGACTTATCTACGCCTTCAGCTGGATCGACGGAGAGGAGTCGGCCGTAAATCTGGCAATGAAAAAGACTCAGTTCGAATTTGTCGATCGAATCTCAAATAAACTGGATTTTCTGGGTTGTAACTATTATTCACGGATGGTTGTAGAGAGTGACCCCTCTAGCGACAATGGATATAGAACTCTCCGTGGCTATGGACAGAATTGTGAACCCAACTCACTTTCCGGATATGGAAGACCGACGGGAGACTTCGGCTGGGAGATCTATCCCGAAGGGCTGTACAATATACTGAAGATGATTTGTAGAAGATACGACGTACCTGTGTACGTAATGGAAAACGGTATCGCCGACATGGCCGATCACTACAGACCTTACTACCTGATAAGCCATCTCAAGGCTTTGGAGAAACTGCTGGAAGAAGGTTACAACATAAAAGGATATCTCCACTGGTCGCTCACCGATAATTACGAATGGTCATCCGGTCTGGGAAAGCAATTCGGGTTGATCGGAGTGGATTTCTCAGACGGGAAACTGACACCAAGACCTTCGTTCTATCTTTTCAAAGAGATTATCGGACAGGGTACGGTGAAAAACTTTGAAAAGATGCTTGCAACACCTTACAGTATTTTCGATACGGATCTGCTTATAGAATAGGGGGAAAGTTTCAATGGTTACGATAAAAGACGTCGCGGCCGAGGCGGAAGTTTCCATAGCAACCGTTTCCCGTGTTTTGAATGGAAGCGGCTACGTTTCCGAGGATACCAAGGTACGCGTATTGAGAGTGATAAACAGACTCAACTACCACCCGATGCCCTCGATCCGCAAGCGCAGTTTGTACAGAACTCTGGGAGTGCTGTTACCCAACACCATGGGCAATCACTACGGCGAAATTTTCATGGGTATCGAAGAGTACGCCCACAGGAATGGTTTCAACGTTATGCTAGCCATGGCCAGAGAGATGATGAGCCGCGAGCAAGAAATCCTCAACGAATACTTCCAGAGAAAGGTAGATGGCGTGATAGTCGCAACCCTTCACAGCGACGAACATATGTTGAATATGTTTATACAGAGCGGTATCGCTGTTGTGGCCGTTGATTCTCCCATCAGGGAAATCCGGGCCGATTCCGTTAACATAGACAACGCATCGGCTGCGTACTGTGTGGCGAAGTACCTTTACGACAGGGGCCACAGACACGTTCTCTTCCTCCCTGGTCAGGAGGATGTGCACGCTTCCAGGGACAGACTTAAAGGACTAAGAAAGTTCGCTACCAGATCTCCGGACTTCAATCTAAAGGTTGCTAGAATAGGTGGTTTCGAACCTCATCATGGACAGGAGGCTATCCGTGATTATCTCCTAAATCCGGGAGTGAACTTCACGGCCATCTTCGCTGTCAACGACCATGTTGCAATGGGAGCTATCCAGGAACTGCACAGAAACCATATCCGCGTACCGGAAGATGTATCTGTGATCGGTTTCGACGATTCTGTCCACGCGCCGTTTACGATCCCCTCACTCACTACTGTCTCACAACCGAGAATAGAGATGGGAAGCGCGGCCGCCCAGTTGCTTATAGAGAGGTTGAAATCCACACAGAAGAGGGTGTTCAGGAACATTGTGTTGCCAACCGCGATTATAGAAAGAGAATCCGTTAAGATTGTATAGAAGAGGATCGAAGGGAGAGTGTTTCCTTGGGAATCACTATAATTGGCCATAGACTTGCAGGTTTGCCCTGGGAGGAGAGGCCTGGCAACGACGACCCGATCTGGAGATATACGAAAAATCCCATTATCACGCGTGAAGCTGTGAAAGGCGTCAACAGCATATTCAACAGCGCGGTGGTAGTCTGTGAAGACGGGTACAGGGGAATCTTTCGTGCAGATACAAAAGAACTAATAATGCAGCTCCATGCCGGGAGGAGCCAGGATGGGCTTTCGTGGAAAATAGATCAGAATCGCATCGAGTTTCAGTCCAACGAACCGGAGATAAGCCGTTTCATCTACGGTTACGATCCCAGAGTGGTCTGGATTGAAGACCGGTATTACATTACCTGGTGTAACGGCTACCATGGACCGACGATCGGTATCGGCTACACCTACGATTTCACGAATTTCAATCAGCTCGAAAACGCCTTTCTTCCCTTCAACCGGAACGGTGTTCTCTTTCCGAGAAAGATAAATGGCAAATTCGCCATGCTCAGCCGGCCCAGCGACAACGGCCATACTCCCTTCGGTGATATCTTCTACAGCGAAAGTCCAGACATGGTTCATTGGGGATGTCATAGGCACGTCATGTCTCCCACCACCGGTTGGCAATCCACAAAGGTCGGAGCCGGGCCAGTTCCGATAGAAACCTCGCAAGGCTGGTTGTTGGTTTATCACGGTGTCTGGACCTCCTGCAACGGTTTTGTTTATAGTGCCGGTGTAGCCTTGCTCGATCTGGAGAGACCCTGGAAGGTGATAAAGAGGTCCAGGCACTACATTCTCAATCCACGTATGCCTTACGAGAACGTTGGCGACGTACCTAATGTGACCTTCCCGTGTGCCAGTATTCAAGATGCCGATACAGGTAGAATCGCGATATATTACGGCGCGGCCGACACGGTAACGGCCCTCGCTTTTACAACGGCTGAAGTGTTGTACGACTTTCTGGAGGAATTTTCGTACAGGTAAGAAATCGGATAATTTTCGTTAGATGCAATTTTAAGTTTTGCTCTTCAGACAAAGACCTGCGATCGCACTAATCCGTCGTACCATTCCGTTATGCTATACTGATGTCAATTATCATAACGGGTGGTTGTTCTGTATGCAAGCCCCAGATGCGTCATCCACAATCAAAATGGAAAGAATTGCCTGGATAGATATTTCTAGGGGTTTTTTGATGTCTCTGGTGGTTCTCTTTCACACACTGCCTCCGCAGCTGGTTGCAGACCTCATAAATCCTGCCGCATGTACCTTTTTCTTTCTTTCTGGGCTGATCTCAAGAGACGCACCGATTCTTTTCACAATCAAAAAGAGGTTTAAGCAGCTGATGGTTCCCTACTATTTTATGGCTCTGGTGAATTTGGGAATTTGGATATTGGCCTGGGCCATTTCTAAGCGGACTGAACTGGATTTGCCTGTTATAGACGTTGTGTGGAACATTTTGCTCGTAAGGACGGCACTTGGTATTATGCCCTTCAATATCATACCTCTCTGGTTTTTGCCCGCGGTCTTTGTTATGGAGATATATTACATCGTGTTCAAGAGATTGAAGATACTTACGATAGGTATTCTTGCGGGGTTCGTTTCGATGTTCTTTTTCAGAGGCTCTTTGCCTTTCAAAATCGACGTAGCCCTGGCCGTTATGCCTTATTTCGCGCTAGGAAAGGCCCTGCAAGAAAAGAAAGACAGGATCTCTACAATCGGCTGGCCTGTTGTGGTAGTGGCGATCGCGATTTTTACTTCATCGTCTTTCCTTTGCGGCGAAGTCTATCTGATGGAAGATTACTTTGGTCCCCAGCCGTTGATCTACATAGTCGCCGCACTTTCCGGTATTGTCTCTATCATCGGCGCTTCAAGAATGATCGAGAAATTTTTCAAAATAGCGGACTTCTTTTCTAGAATAGGACGGAACACACTTTTCGTGCTCGGCTATCATATCGCCGCAGGAGTACTTGTCTATCCTATTTTTGATCTTTTTGGAGATCCGATAGAAATCCTCAGAAAGTTTTGGATTCTGTACTGGTTCATCAATATATTGGTTGTTTATCTGGCTATAAGGTTTTTACCGACACGCGTGATTTCCTTCCTATCTGGAATTTTTCCTCCTCACATCAAACGAGATCTCAACACCCGGTAACCCTGCGCCGACAAACGGAGACGGCGCTTCC
>NZ_DAOSEH010000050.1:0-17560 GCF_035363035.1 Mesotoga sp.
TCACCATCCTCCCGATAGAAGACAGATACCTCGTGGTCGGGAAGAGAGAGAGCGTTACCAGAACGGTGGATCTAATCCAGATGCTTAGAAGAGATGTTGAATCACCGCTCGCTTCGCGTGAGTACGAATACACAATTCTGGAGGCTGGCTCTCAAATTCTGGAAACCGTCAGGCAGGTACTCGAAGAGATGAAAATAGATGTCACCGTTATCGGTTACGGGAACAACATGATTATTGTAGGTTACAGAGAGGCTCTCGATTCGGCCGTAAATATAATAAGTTCCATAAGCGACAGAACCGATGCGATAGTCGTCGATGAGAAACTGAAGTACGTATTTACGGAGATACCGGCCGACAAGATGGATGAATTCTCTAGTATTCTCGACAACCTGAAGCTCCCGGTGAAGCTGCTTTCCTCGCCTTCGGGAGTGATACTGGTCGGTGAAGAGCTGGAGACTGACAAGGCTCTGGAAGTAGTTCAATCTATACTTTCCAAATCGGAAATAGACGAGACGGTTGAATCTAGGTTGTTCAACAACCTGGCGGGCTGGGAAGAAGGAAAGCTGACCACTTACCTCAGAAGCTATCTCGGGGAAAAGGATTGGGTGAAGATAAGTATAACTTCCATCCAATCTGGTTATCTGATAGTCGGTCCATCTGGCGTTCTGGACAGGATACAGAAGGAACTTTCCAGACTGACCGGATTGGAGAAACCCCATTACAGAATTATAGATTCACTTCCCACAGTTCAAAATTTGGAGCTTCTCTTCGAAAGAATGGGACTCTCGATCACCGTTGTCATAACCGATGGAAAGACCATGCTGATAGGTCCCGAAAGAGACGTTTTGCAGGCGTTGAAGGTTTTAGATGAACTGAAGGAAGATGTTGAGATCACACAGACGGGAGAGGAAATTCTCTTCACGTTCATAGATATTCCAACCGAGGAGATCGAGAATTTCAAAGCGATCTTCGAAAGACTCGCTATTACGGTGGACATCCTTGGGACTCCTACCGGAACGATCGTAGTCGGCGTACAGGGAGCGATAGACAGGGCCAGGGAAACGGCAACCTCCATTCTGTCGAGAAGAGAGGCTCAAATAGTTCCAGGGGAGCAGAGCTACCTCACGCTCGAAATCAGAGACGGTTTTGATCTTGCCGCGGCTCAGTCGGTGATCTCCGCGTTCAACCTGAACGTCTATCCTCTTTCAGTAGCCGGAAAGCTGGTGATGATAGGTGCTCAGAGTGAACTGGAAAGATTCTTGACTATCAGAAACGATATCGTCGATGAGCACAGGATAACAGTGATAGTTCCCAGAGAGGTCACCCTCGAAGAGCTCAACGGTATCAAGGATACCCTGAAACTGGACGTCTCGGTGTTCGAAATGAGAAGCAATTTCGTCGTCTATGGAAAAGAACAGGATATATCGAGTCTGAGGAGCATATTGAACGAGGTTGTTGTGAAGCAACCGGTCGAAGAGACTCCACAGATAGAGATGCTCACGAACGTCGGGGTTGACCTGGATTATTTGAGAGAAATCCTGTCGAGCATGGGGATAACCATAAAAGTTTACGGCGAAGGAGACAGTATAGTCGCCGTCGGTAAACCGTCTGACCTGAACTCCCTCAAGAACCTGTTGAAAAAGATCGGTTCCGCATCTACTGCAACTGAACCAACGGTCTCATTTTATCCTCTTCTCGAGGGCTGGACAGGAGATATTCTAAGCAGCTTCTTGCAGGCCATGAATGTGGATGTGCTGGTCTTCCAGGAGAACAGACAGGGTTATCTGTTAATAGGTGTTCGGGAGGATCTTGATAGAGTGAAGGTTCTTCTCGACGGTCTGGAGATAAAGATCAAGAAAGTAACGGAGCTTTACGCCATTCCTTCGGGTATGAGCTTTGAAGAGTTGCGCGATATACTTTTGTCTTCTGGGTTCAACCTCTCCTACACCAGACTCGGACAGAGCATGTCCGTCTCGGGGCCTGAAGAAGACGTGAAAATGGCCATCGCGATGCTCGACGAAGTGATCAGGAGCGGTCTGGGAAAGGTCCTCTCCTACACTCTGATCGATCTGCCAACGGAACTAACCCTCGAAAAGTTCCAGAAGATAATGACCGATATGGGTCTGAGTGTCTCCACCGTTCAGATCGACAGTCGCTTGATGTTGATCGGTTCTGACAGCGATCTCAGAAAAGCGGGCGATATCGTTGAGTATTTGAGACCGGAGGAAGTCTTAGAAGATAGCGAGAAGATCTACTCGGTCGTTGCACTTCCCGAGGCTTTGACGATTGAAGAGACCGTTCTTCTGGCCGAGAGGCTCGAATTGAACGTGGAAATACTCCCGGTTGCCGGGAACATGGTAGTTATAGGAACTAGGAGCAGTGTGGATTCCTTCAAGAGCCTGGTGACGACTATTTCGGGCGCTCTGGGAGCCGGAAGCAAAGAGACCGTCTCATACAGGATATCCTCCCTTCCGGCCGGTGTAGGGCTGACCGAGTTCGAATCTTTGCTGGATTCACTAAAGATATCCTCCAGGATTGTCCAGGTTTCCGATTCGATAGTCTTCGTAGGAACCGGTGAAGAGAACGCTCTGGCCGAGAAGTTGCTTTCCGAGTTCAGACCCGAGGAAGTTCCGGTTCAGGATGTTACCAGAGAGTATACGACGATTTCGATGCCACCCGGTTTCGATCTCGCCTCTCTCTCGGGCATTCTCGAAAAGATAGGCCTGGAGGCCGATCTGACGCTGGCCGGCAACGTACTCGTTCTGGTGGGAGATGCACAATCCCTGCCGAAGGTCGTAAGTGTGATAAGCGATTTACACGGCACCGGTAGCAGGCCCGAGGTTATGAAGCTCGCTTATGAGGTCATCGACGTACCGGCCGACATGAATATCGACGTTGTGAACGAAGCTATAAACTCTCTGAAGATCCCCAGCACTATCATCAGGAACGGTGATAAACTCCTCGTGACCGGAAGCAGTGCAGACATAGAAGAGACCAGAAGACTCGTCGAGATCTTCAGACCCGAACAGTCGGCTGAACCTGTTGAGAAAACGTACAGGTTGCTTTCTCTGCCGTCTGGATTCACGGTCTTTGATGTAGAAACGGCTCTGGGAAAGACCGGCATCGAACTAGAACTCCTGCAGGTCGGGAATGTGCTTTTACTCGCCGGAAATGCCGAATCTCTTGACGAGGCCGAGTCGCTTCTTGAAAAGCTGATAATGGTCTCCACCGGTGATACCGGCGAGAGAGACACCTACGAGATCGTGAAAATAAGGGAAGGCGTAACGACACAGTTGCTGGGTCAGCTGTTCAGGCTCATCGGGATATCTGTTGAAATCCTGGAAAGTGAAGACTGGATGGTTTTCACCGGCAGCGAAGGCAGTGTAAAAGCCGCGCTGGATGTCTTCGAATCGCTGGCCAAAGACGTCGGCGGTACCGAAGAGCCGCTTTCCTATACGATCACGATACTGCCCAAAAATCTAACTATCGGGCAGCTCCAGACGGCCTTCGAGTCCATACAGATATCGATTCGACTGATAGAGGCCGGTGACTACGCCATCATGGTAGGTACAAAAGACTCCCTTAACAAGGGGCAGCAGCTGATATCCTCACTCCGGATAGGCGTCGACGCGAGCGGCACATCGACCGATGGATCGATATCGTACGTCACTTTCGCGATACCGGTCGGGACAGAGATCGACCAGCTCGAAACGATCGCGGGTTTGATGGAATTGAAATTGAAGTTCCAGATCGTCGGCGACAGAGTTTTCATGATAGGAACGGAAAAGGACATGAGAAGTTTCGAGGAGATCCTTAAAGGCCTGGTTGTTGAGGAAACCGGCGTGATAAACCAGTTCAGGTTTGTCAAAGCCATCACAGGAATAGATTCAGTCACCCTCGACATGTATCTCACAGCCAAGGGAATAGAACTCGCAGGAATATACGATGTGAGCGGTGGATATCTTTTGGTAGGCGATTCAGAGTCGATTGATCTGGCACAGGTCGCTGTGAATTACATAGCCGACAACCAGCGTGTACACTTCGACTACATCGACCTTCCTGAAAACTTCGATCCCGGGATTCTACAGAAAATGGCTGAGGATCTCCTGCTGGGCGTTTCTCTAATCCAGGTAAGTCCATCTCGCTATATGCTGATCGGCGCCGCCGAAGACGTGCAAAACCTGATAACCGTGATTTTCCAGGCGGCCGGAACCGGCGAAAAGCTACTGGATTACAGTATGGTTGTTCTTAGTCCCACCCTTGAAAAGGAACTTGATCTGGATGCCTTCCGGAACATCCTCGCAGAGATAGGTATAAAGGTTTCGGTTGGAAGGTTCAGCGGAAGATTGATATTTGTAGGAAAGCCCGACGCGATCGAAGCCTCTACAAATCTTCTCGAAAAATTGCGCAGCTCTATGGAAGAGGATGGAATCGGGAAACTCGCTTTCTATGAGCTTCCGGTGGTTGGCGGATGGAGTATCGCGGATATTCAGAACTACCTTGAAGCCGCCGGGATAAAGTTGAGTTCGGTGATCGAATATGCAGGCAGGATAGTTGGAATAGGTACTCAGAACGACCTGGCTATGGCCGAAGAAGCACTTCTGTTCATCGCCAATAAAGCGGCCAGAGAATCCGTGAGGATCGACAAAGGTCTGGTGACGCAGATTCAACTCTCGGAAATGATAAGTAAACTGAACCTGAAGGCGGAGTTCGTGGAACTGGACAAACAATGGTTGCTCATAGGAGATCCGAATTCTCTGATGAAGCTAACGAAAACGATTGAAGAAGCAGCGGCCGACAGAGAGATATCCAGATACGTTACCGACCTGACGGTAGATCCCCAGGAGCTCGCATCTCTGCTCAGAGAAGCTATAGATGGTCTGACGGTACAGACCTTCGAGAACCTGCAGATGATACTTCTTAAATCCAAGAGTTCAATGGTTCTAGACAAAGCCGAAGCGATGATAAAGAATGTTCAAGAGTCCAGGAAGGCCGTGGATCCAGTCGAGAAGGGTGTTACAGTCAGTGGGTCAAAGGTTGGCATCGATGTGGTTAACCAGGACCTCGAAAGGTTGCTTAGAGTCGTAGCGGGAAAGCTCGATATTCCCTTGCTGTTCATAGATGTGATAGATGAAAACATAACCATGTCCGTCAAAGAGATCGATTGGGAAAGCCTGGTCAAGGTTATCAACGCTACGAAACCCGTCTCGATAAGCAGGATAGACAACATATACGCCGTGACCAAGAAGGAACAGAAGTCCGGCCAGGAAGCGACTGACATAGAGCTCGTATATCGCGTTTATCATAACGTCGAAGAAGTTACGAAACTGATCGAATTCTACGGCGGAGAGGTTCTTTCCGACCCGGTCAACGGTTACATAGTAGTTAGAGGGCTCGCAAAGTCCAAAGTGGACAGCATATTCGACGAAATCGCCAGTTCTCTGGCCAAACCGAAGAAACAGGTCAGAATAGAGACCAAACTTGTGGATAAGTCGCTGGTGGATGAGATGCAGAGAGATTTCAACACGTCCATAGGGATTAAGAATCCCGATGTAATAATCCAGAACGGTTCTATCGATCTGAATTTCAAGATCTTCGAAAACCTTGATATCTCGAAGATACTGGACAGCATAGTGAACACTGCAAATGCCAACATCAGTGCCGATCTCAGGGATAGAGACGCTGATTCCGACCTTATATCAAGCCCCTCGATAGTTTCGATGAGCGGTGAAGAGGCGACCATTCATATAGGAGACACCATACCATATCTGGTGAAAAAGATAGAGTACGTCGATGGTCGGCCGGTGGAAATCGAGACCATAGAGAATCTCAACACCGGTGTCGAGTTACGCATAACTCCCACGGTCAACGATGATGGGAAGATTCTTCTCGACCTCTTTATAAAGGTCAGCGAGCCCGAGAAATATGTCGATGGCACCAGAACGCTCTACGGTGAAAAGACCAGAGAGGCCAAGAGCAAACTTGTGATTGGTGATGGCAATACACTGACAATCGGTGGACTGGTAGCAAACAAAGACTCCGTGAATGTCAACAAGATGCCTTTCTTGAGCGATCTGCCATTCATCGGTAAGCTTTTCACCACTGAGACCAAGACCACCGATAAGAGAGAGCTTGTTATCTTCATCACGGCGGAGGTGGTACAGCCTTGACGAGAAAACCCGTTGTCAGCGGAAAGTTTTACGCCGGCGACAGCGAGGATCTAAAGATTCAGATAAAAAATTGCTTTTTGCACCCGGCCGGTCCGGGGATGTTGCCGATCGGCGGAGGGCAGAAGAGAGGATTGTCCGGTCTCATAGTACCCCATGCCGGCTATATGGCCAGCGGCCCCGTAGCAGCCTGGGGATACTACGAAGCCTCTCTGTTGGTTCAACCGGCTGTTGTCTTGATAGTGGGTCCAAATCATACTGGACTAGGTACCAGACTGTCTATCTGGACGGATGGGGCCTGGTCGACTCCTTTTGGAGAAGTGGGTATCGATGAAGATCTCTGCAGAAAGCTGATAGACAACTCTAAGGGCCTGATTCAGGCAGATACGTCGGCGCATCTCTACGAGCATTCAATAGAAGTGCAGCTTCCCTTCCTCCAGTACGTCTATTCTCAAATAAGCATAGTTCCGATCGTGATGACTGATCAGAGGCTTGAGCTAGCACTGATTCTGGGTGATATAGTAAAGAATTCTATAGGCGATAGAGAGGATTTGTTGATAATAGCCTCCTCTGACCTTAACCACTACGAGTCTCACGAAACAACGATGAAGAAGGATTCCAGACTGGTCCAGCTTCTGGTAGACGGGAAATACGAAGAAGCATACAGCCTGGCTGGAAAAGAACGTATAAGTGCCTGTGGATTGGGACCAATGGTTGCGGTAAGAAGTATGTTCACGGAAATGAAAGTTCTCAAAAACACTTCCAGCGGCGAAATTATAGGCGATAGATACCGTACGGTCGGTTATCTGGCGAGTATCCTCAGATAATTCCTCTTCTCGCGACTGAGTAACCACCATGCTATAATTTTGTGGCTGGAGGTGTGATCGATGGTAAAGAAGTATCTGATGGCTGTGCTTCTGACGATATCGATTCTCTGTACGGGCGCTCCATCGATAATAATAGATGGCGGACATTTCACCAATGTAGGCAAAGAAACTCCATCGTTCGTGTACGATGGTGTAAGTGTGGCCTACCTATTCGATTTCGGTGGCAAGAATTCTCTGGAACTCGGAGGGGGCGTTTCTTTCGTTTCACCGGTCTCTTCCAGGGATTACTTCCAGAACGATTTTTTCAATACGGTTCTGAAGGTCTTTGTCGGTCAGGCCTATGATTTCACCGGCGAATCGTCGGCCGGTTTGAGAGTCGTGTCAAGGGTCGGTTTTCTGGTCTTAAACTTCGGCAAGTTCGGTTTTTTCTACTCCATAGCTCCCGTTTTCTATGTACGTGTCGGTTTCCTGTCGTTCGGTGTGAGCGTGGGACTGGAGATCGAACAATTCTTCGGGGAGAAGACGCTTCCAGTATTCCACACCGGTGGTGAGATAACTTACCGGTTCTAACGGAGGATCAAGCATGAGAGAGTTGGCGATTGTGAAGGAGCTGAAAAGGGATACCGTGCTCCTCGAAAAGGCTCGCACTCAGGCCTGCTCGAGCTGCGGCTCCAAAAACAGCTGCAGTGTTTCACAGAGCGATAAAATAGTCACTATAAGGGCATTGAGAAACGATGTCGAGGTTGAACCGGGCGATACAGTTGAGATAGAAACCGGCAAGCTCTCCGCCACCAGGGTGGCCATGATAGTGTACGGCATTCCGCTGGTCGTTTTTCTCACCGTCCTGATAGTTATTAACACATTCCTGAAATCCGAGGGACTGGCCGTCGGGCTGGCCTTCGCTTCCGTCGCCGTGGTTTACGGCATCATATCGATATACGACAGGCGCAACCGACAGAAGTTGATGCCGCGAATAATCAGAAAGGTGGTCTTGCCAGATGGATTCATCACGCAGTAATGTGGCTCTTCGCCTTCTGGAGTTCGAAGCCGTACTTTCGGAGGTCGCATCTAAAACGGTTTCCAGGTACGGCAGGGAAAGGGTGATGTCGCTAGAACCATTTGTAGAGGATCCCCTTCTTCTTTACAAACGCTCCAGCGAGTTCGAGAATATCATGCGAATTCAGGGCGAACCGCCCTTTTCGGTTTTCCACGATCTATATGTTTACATCGACAAAGTCAACCTCGGCTATTCGCTCATAGGCGAGGAGCTGAACAGGTGCGCAACTACCATGGAAAACACCTGCAGACTAAAGGAGTTCTTCGAACCCCTGGCCGATTCCAGCCCAAACGTGGTGGCGGTGGCTTCGCTGTTATCGTGCGAGAGAGGTTTTATTGCAGAGGTTAGAAAGAAAATTTCCGAAGAGGGACTCGTGAAGGACCAGGCTTCCCCGGTACTTAGAGAGATAAGAAACGAGCTTCGAGGGCTTACCAGAAACCTTAGGAACAGGTTGGACTCTATCATGTCACGCTACAAAGACGGCCTGACCGACACTCTCGTCCTGAGCAGGGATGGAAGGTATGTGCTCCCCCTCTCCTCGGGTAAAAAGAACGAGTACCAGGGTATAATACACGGCTCTTCGAGTAGCGGAGCGACCGTGTATTTCGAACCACAGGAGCTGATCTCGCTGAACGACACCCTAAAGATCCTTCAATCGCGGGAAGAGGAGGAGATTAGAAGAATACTCAGGGAGCTAACTTTTCTCTTCCAGGGCACTTTCGAAAGGCTCGGGCCCTCTCTCGAAGCGCTGGGAGTGCTGGACAGTCTCTACGGAATATGTAGATACGCCAGAAAGAGGAAAGGCGTCTTCATAGAACCGTCGAACGACAGAACCTTCGTTCTCAGGGAGGCGCGCCATCCGCTCATAGAAGACGATAAAGTCGTTCCCATAACCTTTCACATGAGAGACGGGATAAACGGCGTCTTCATAACCGGCCCGAACACCGGAGGAAAGACGGTCGCGATGAAGACGATCGGACTTTCCGTAGTGCTTATGCTTTGCGGATTGCCGGTTCTGGCCGATCAGACTTCCTCTATACCCTACTTCAAAAACATATACGCCGATATAGGAGACGAACAATCCATAGAGCAGAGCCTCAGTACCTTCTCTTCGCACATTTCGAGGATCATAGGCATAATAAAGAACACGGACACCGACTCTCTGGTCCTGCTGGATGAACTGGGGGCCGGTACCGATCCTGTTGAAGGGGCGGCACTTTCGATAGCTATAATAGAGAAACTCTTATCCACCGACTGCCGGTTGATACTAACGACGCACCTGACTCCCATAAAGCTGTACGCTATGGAAAGGGAAGACGTGGAAAACGCCAGCGTGGAGTTCGATGTAAACACTCTCAGACCCACCTATAGACTTTTAATGGGAATTCCCGGCTCCTCTAACGCAATAGAAGTCTCGAAGAGACTCGGTCTTCCCCTGGAGATCATAGACAAGGCACAGAGATACATGGACAGCGATGCTCGCGACCTCGAAGTCGTGATAGGCAAACTCCACAAAGAGAGATCGACTCTCGAGAACGAGAGGAGAACCCTGGAGAGCACAAAGAGAGAACTGGAAAGCAGAACAAGAGAGTACGAGGATAAGCTTTCTCTCATCAAAGAGAAGAGATACAGAGAAGTCAGCGAAGAGATGGCATCTCTGGAAGAAAGACTGGGCCGAATACTCAAAGAGATAGAAAACTCGATCAACCTTTCCAGATCAGAAAGAGAGAGGGACAAGGTTTCGGCGGTCAAGAAACTGCACGATCTTAAGATTCAGGTTGAAAAGCACAGGTACTTCGCAGTCAACAAGAACGAAGAAATCCCCGAGGTCGGGGACACCGTCAGACTGTTAGACGGTGGCACAGAAGGGAAGGTCTCGGCGCTCGACGGCGACAGGGTTATCGTAGATTCGGGCAAGGTAACCATCAAAGTGCCGGTCTCCAGGATAAGGGTGATCGGGAAAGTGGATAGAACCGTCGATGAGATCTCCTTCGAAGTTCAGACTCCCATCACCAGTTCGGAGATAGACATCCGCGGAAACTACACGGAAGATGTCCCGATCCTGGTGTCGGATTTCATTCATTCTCTGAAGAGAAACGGTTTGAAGCAGGGATACATTATACATGGAAAGGGAACGGGAAAACTGGCCGAGAGCGTATGGAACTACCTGCGCAGGACCAAGGGCGTGAAAAACTTCAGAATCGGAACGGCCAGAGAGGGCGGAAGCGGCGTCACCGTGGTGGAGGTCTGAAGGACGGCCTATGAAAGCGGGGATAGATATAGTAAAAATATCCAGAATGACGGAGAGGATAGCCCTCAGAATCCTTGGAGAAGAAGAGAAGCGGATCTACGATTCCCTCGGTCATCCATCGAGAAAACAGGAGTTCGCGGCGGGGCGTTTTGCGGCCAAAGAGGCCTTCGTGAAGGCATCGGGCAGAAAGGATATACCCTTCTCTGCCATCGAATTCCTCTCAAACGAAGACGGTTCTCCCGGTCCGTCCGGGGCTCTTCTTGAGATCGCCGGTTCGGCCGTCACTGTGAGTATATCTCACGAAAAAGAATACGCGATCGCCGTGGTCATCCTTTTTTAGGAGGGAAGATCTTGCAAGCCGACGAGAAGATAATAGAAAGATTGAGAAAGCTGAGAGAAGAGATCAATCATCATTCTTACAGATACTTTGTTCTGGACGATCCCGTCATATCCGACGGCGAATACGACGAACTAATGAGAGAACTTATCGATATAGAAAAACGCTATCCGGAATTGGCCACCCCAGATTCTCCAAGCGCCAGGGTCGGTTTGAAGCCCGTCGAATCCTTCCGTCAGGTTGTACATACGCACAGATTGTACTCACTTGACAACACCTATTCCAGAGAAGAAGTGGCGAAGTTCGACGAGAGAGTCAGAGAGGCTCTCGGTAGTGAATCGGTTCGTTATGCCTGCGAGCTGAAAATCGATGGGCTGTCGATTTCACTGAAGTACGAAAAGGGTGTTCTCTTACTTGGAGCAACCAGGGGAGACGGTTTTGTCGGTGAGGACGTAACCACGAACATAAGGGCCATTAAATCTATACCGTTGAGACTCAGAAAAAGTCTGGACATCGAAGTGCGAGGTGAAGTTTACCTCCCGAAGGATGTTTTCGACGAGCTCAACAGGGAGAGAATTTCAGAAGGGCTTCCCGTCTTTGCCAATCCCAGAAACGCCGCTGCCGGCACTTTGAGACAGCTAGATCCGGGGCAGGTCTTGAAACGTAGGTTAAGCGCCTTTTTTTACCAGGTGGTAGAACCGATGAATTACGGCGTTAGGAGTCAGGAAGAGCTCTACGAATTCATGCGTGAGTTGGGATTCAGGGTTGAGCCCAACCATGAGATTGCCAGCTGTACAGAGGAGATAGTTGCTTACTGGGAGAAGTGGACCGCCCGAAAGGGTGGTCTCAACTATGCGATCGACGGTGTGGTTGTCAAAGTCGATGACTATCTACAACAGCAGGAGCTGGGATACACGGCGAAGGCTCCCAGATGGTCGATGGCCTTCAAATTTCCGGCCGAACAGGTGAGCACCGTGCTCACCGGAGTAACTTTTCAGGTAGGTAGGCTGGGAAATATAACGCCGGTCGCCGAGCTTGTACCGGTTCAACTGGCCGGAACGACTGTCAAGAGAGCGAGCATGCACAATTTCGATTTCATAAGGGAGCGCGACATAAGGATCAACGATACGGTTATGGTCGAGAAGGCCGGCGAGATAATTCCACAGATCGTAAAGAGCGTACAGGAAAAGAGGGACGGCAGGGAAATCGAGATCGAAATGCCGTCGAACTGTCCGGTGTGTGGTGGCGATGTCGGACGGGAGAAGGAGGGAGAAGTGGCGTTGAAATGTCTCAACCCTCTCTGCCCGGCAAAGTTGATCAGGCGCATAACCTTTTTCTCTTCTCGCGACGCCATGGACATAGAGGGACTGGGAGAGAGACTCGCGGAAAGACTGGTGGGTTCAGGTCTTGTGAGCGGCTTTTCCGACCTCTACAGGCTTACGAAAGAAGATATGCTGAAACTGGGTGAGGGTGTGGGCGACAGGATGGCCGAGAACCTGCTGTCGGCAATCGAAAAGAGCCAGAAAAACCCCCTTCACAGGCTGATCGCCGCCCTGGGCATTCCCGGGATCGGAACGAAACTGGCGAGGGATCTGGCGAAACGCTTCGGTAATCTTGAGGCTCTTGCAACGGCCTCAACCGATGAATTGACATCCGTTACGGGCATAGGCGAAGAGCTCGCGAACTCTATAAGTGAGTTCTTCTCCAGAGAAACCGTGAAGCGTGAAATCGACGCTCTCCGCTCTCATGTGAACACACAGGAGGAAGAATCAGGAGTCCCGAAGCCGCTTAAGGGGCTGAAATTTGTTGTAACCGGAACACTCAAGAATTACTCAAGAAACGCGATACACGAGTTAATCTCTTCCCTTGGCGGAGAGGTGGCGGCTTCGGTTTCCAGGAACACCGATTACCTTCTGGCGGGAGAAAACGCCGGTTCCAAAGAAGCGAAGGCCAGATCTCTCGGTATAAAGGTGATTACCGAGAGCGAGTTTGAGGAGATGATCGATCTTTGATCTGCTATTTCGACAACAACGCAACCACGGCCATGGATAGAGATCTGGCCGGGCTAATGCTGAGTCTCTGCACCGAAGAGTACGGAAATCCGAACTCTATTCACTCTATGGGCATAAGGGCGAACAAGATGCTGGAAGAGGCACGTTTGAGAGTAGCCAAAGTTCTCCTGGCAGATCCCAGAGAGATCTTTTTCACCTCAAGCGCGACCGAGTCGATCAACTGGATATTACGCTCGTGCGTTGCCTTCAGGGGCAAGAGGAAAAAGGTCGTCACATCGGCGATAGAACACAAAGCAGTTTTGAACACCCTTAAGGATCTGAAAAACACCCACGAGATCGAAGTTGTGGAGGTTAAGCCTGGTCGCGACGGGGTGATCGATAGTCGAAAAATGCTCGGGATGGTGGATGAAGAGACATTTCTGGTCTCTCTCATGGCGGTGAACAACGTCACAGGTTCCATTCAGCCTTTCGAAGAGGTGGGAAAAGTGCTGAGAGACAGAGGGGTTCTATACCACGTCGATGCCGTCCAGACTATAGGGAAATATCCCTTCGCACCGGCGGAAGCTTTCTGCGACTTCGCCTCCTTTTCGGCTCACAAGTTCCATGGACCGAAAGGCGTGGGCATTACCTATGTGAAACGCGGCGCATCCATACGTGCGGTTGTAACCGGGGGCGGACAGGAGAAGGCCCTGCGGTCTGGAACTCAAAACGTTCCGGGAATTGTGGTTTCCTCTATGGCCATGGAAAGGGCCGTCAATTCGATGGAGAAGACAACGACGAAACTCAAGGGACTTAAAGAGAGGTTGAGGCTGGAGGTCGAGAAGATCGGAGGGGTTGTCAACACTGCTGAGAGATCGGTCAGCAACACTTTGAACGTCTCTTTTCCAGGTGTGAAATCCGAAGTCCTTGCCAATGCTCTCTCCACCGACGGCGTTTATGTGGGGATATCTTCGGCCTGCTCTTCCAGAAGCGACAGCGGTCAGTACGTTCTGGATAGCATGGGACTGGGTGCCGGGATAGCTTCCAGTTCTTTGAGAATAAGTATGTCGAAGTTCACAACGGTTGAAGAACTTGAGATTCTAGTAGAAAGACTGAAGAAATCGGTCTCTCTTTTGAAATTTTAGCTCTTAACGGTTATAATTGACTGTAGTTAGACATAACTGTCTTTGAGGTGATTCTTTTGATCAGAAGTATGACCGGTTATTCAAGAGCCGAGAGTGTGGTTGACGGTATTAACGTTCTTGTCGAACTCAAGACAGTTAATTCGAAGTACCTGAACCTCGACGTTAACTCGGGGGAGACCTTTGCCGAACTGGAACTCGATGTTTCAAGGTATATAAAGGAACGAATCAAAAGGGGTACTGTGAAAGCCAGAGTGGAGATTTCGCTCATAGAAGATAGCGGTCTTTTGAAACCGGATTTTGGAACGGCGACATCGATTTACGCCTCTCTGAAGGCTATAGCCGACAGACTCGGGCTCGGCGGAGAGGTCTCGATAGATTCAATGACGAGGTTCAAGGAGATACTCAGGAGCAGACCTTCCGAAGAACTGGCTAGGAGAGTATGGAATGCCGTGGTTCCAGTTCTGGAGAAAGCTCTGGAATCACTCAATCGCGATCGCGAACGGGAAGGACTAAACCTCTTGAAGGCCCTGGAAGATTATCTCGATAAGTTACAGCAAATATCATCGCAGTTGAAAAAGATGTCGGACGGTATGGTGGATTACTACAGAGAGTTTCTCAAGAAGAGAGTCGAAAAGCTTTTCGACGGAGAGCTCGATGAGAACAGACTAGAACAGGAAGTGGTTCTTCTGGCGGAAAAGGCCGATATATCCGAAGAGCTGGTGAGACTGGATTCTCATATCGCGTCTTTCAGAGAAACTCTGTCCAACGATGGCGACTGCGGCGTGCAGCTGGATTTCATCTGCCAGGAATTACATAGAGAGTTATCGACGGTGGCTTCGAAATCAAAGAAGCTCGAAATATCTGCTCTGTCCGTTGAGGGCAGGACTCTGGTGAACAAGCTGAGGGAGCAAGTGCAGAACATAGAGTAGTGGGAGGTGTTCTTCTTGTACGGACTCATTAACGTGGGTTTCGGAAATGTCATTATTGGAGACAGGGTGATCGCGATAGTCAACCCTGAATCTGCTCCACTGAAGAGATTGAAGGAAGTCGCAAAGGACGAGGGGAAACTTATCGATGCAACATACGGCAGAAAAACCAGGGCGATCGTTATTACGGACAGCAATCACATCATACTATCGGCGATTCAACCAGAGACGATAGCTTCCAGATTCATGCAGACCTTCAGTGATATCGAGAAGCTTCTCGAAGATATCCGGGAATCGGGACAGAGTTTTGAGGAATGAAGGGACTAGTCTTCGTGATGAGCGGTCCATCTGGGGCCGGAAAGACAACCATACTGAAGGAAATTCTAGCTAGAAACGACAATCTGGTGTTTTCGGTCTCTTACACCACCAGAAAGATAAGACCCGGAGAGATAGATGGAAAGGATTATTTCTTCGTCTCCGAAGAGACCTTCAAATCTTTGATCGAGGGGAAAGAACTGCTCGAGTGGGCGAAAGTCCATGGCAACTACTACGGAACTTCGAAAGAGTTTGTCGGCAGCTGTACAGATAGTGGTCGTGATGTTCTTCTGGATGTAGATATACAGGGTGCCATTTCGATTATGAAGAGCCTGGAAGACGCAATATACATCTTCATCGCGCCTCCTTCTTACAAAGAATTGGTCAGAAGGCTCACCTCAAGGGGGACGGAGAATTCGGAATCTCTTAAAGTTCGTCTCGAAGATGCCAAATGGGAACTGGAACAGGTCAAACACTTCGAATATATAGTAATTAACAATAACTTAAAACAGTCGGTAAGCCAATTTGAAGCGGTAATAACAGCTGAAAGGCTGCGGGTTGATAGAATCATCAGGGCGAAAGGCGAGAAATTTCTTTTTGAGGAGTCAGTTGAATGATAATTAACTACGATTCTCTACTGAAGAGAATAAGACACAAGTATGCAATTCCAGTTGCAGCGGCCAAAAGGGCTGAAGACCTCGAAGACTTCGGCAGACCTAAACTCGATTCGGCAACTGTAAGAGCGGCCGGGGACAAAATTACTGTCGCACTCAAGGAGCTGGAAGAGGGGTATATAAGAATTAGGAACGAGGAGATGTTGATGATCCTCGTTCCAAAAGTCAAGTAAAGTTCCGGAAGATCTACGTTCAGCAAGGGTAGTCATCTTATTTTTCTCCTCCTTGTTGACAGGGCTCCAGTCATTGGTTATAATAAATATCGTGCGTCGGGCCAACGTAGCTCAATCGGAAGAGCGGCTGATTTGTAATCAGCAGGTTGGGGGTTCAAGTCCCTTCGTTGGCTCCATAGGTTAACTATCGGTGGTAAGGTGCCCGAGCGGTCAAAGGGGGCGGACTGTAAATCCGCTGGCGGAACGCCTTCGGTGGTTCAAACCCACCCCTTACCACCATTAATTTTGCTACTGTTGAGGTGCATGCAATGGCAAAGAAGACGAAGGGAAACAAGGTTCTGGTGACTTTGAAGTGTTCAGTCTGTGGAACGAGAAATTACTACAGGTTCAAAAATCGCCAGAAGAAGTACAAGCTTGACTCGAACAAATTCTGCCCGAAGTGCAGAAAACATACTGAGCATAAAGAGTCAAAGTAGGTTCGGGACTATCTGTTGAAATAGGAGGAATCCCATGGCCAAGGCAAGGTTCTGGAAATTTCTTTCCGAAGTGAAAAGTGAAGTAAAGAAGGTTACATGGCCTAACAGGCAGCAGATGATCTCATCGACTGGTGCCGTTCTCGTGATCCTTATCGTCAGCGGAGTATTCCTCGGGCTCCTCGATGTGCTCTTCACTAACGTTATCGGAAGTCTTTTGAGTTTTCTCACCGGTGGCGCTTGATACGCCTGTGTGCTGGTGATCTGTAGTGCGCAAGAAGTGGTTCATAATTCAAACTTATTCGGGCCTGGAAAACTCTATCAGAGAGGCTATTCAGACTAAGATAGAGTCTTTCGGTTTTTCGCACCTCTTCGGTAAAATACTGGTTCCGGAAGAAACTAAACTGGACAGAGCCAACGCCGCGGCGGAGAAACATATAATTCCTGCCAACGCCAGGTTGCTTGTGAAGGAGAACCAGGATGTCGCCAAGGGAGAACCGGTCGCGGAAGAACTTGAGATAAAAGTCAAGAACGATGGAGCTATAGCAGAGGTCAAGAATTACAGGGTTATCTTCATCGAAACGGCCGACAGGCGTTACACAAAGACTTATTACATACCCGAAAGTGCTAAGATCGAGACCGGGGTTAAGACCGGTGCAAGGATCAGACAGGGTATGCCTCTTGCGAAGAGCGGAGAGTACTTCTGCGAACTCGACGGTAAAATAGTTTACACCCAGAAGATGAAACGCGTGGTCATCGAACGAGTGAACGGCGAAGAAGATGTCTATCTCATTCATCCCGACAGCTGCGATATGAGGTTGGTGAAGCGCGGCACGACTGTGAAGAGGGGAGACGTGCTCGGTGATTCCAGGAAGGTTACCTCCAAGACCGAGGGCAGGATTGAGCTGTCGGAACTTCCCGGCAGAAAAGAGATAAAGATCTTCAAAATAATCAGGACGAGACTTTATCCCGGTTATGTATTCATAGAGATGATAATGAACGAAGAAACGCTGAACCTGGTGAAGAACACGCCCAACGTCGTCAACTTCGTCTCCGTTGGAGGTCAGCCTGTGGAACTGAAGGGCAAGGAAGTGAAGGCGCTTCTCAGGCTGGTAGGCATAGAAGATTACGAAGAACATGTTGGACCGATCAAGATCGAAGTCGAATTCGAGATAGGCGAGATAGTGAGGATAAACTCCGGTCCTTTCGAGGACTTCGTAGGCA
>NZ_DAOSEH010000051.1:0-17322 GCF_035363035.1 Mesotoga sp.
TGATTATCGAGGACTTCATGCCGGTGGTGTAACTGAGACCGTTGTAAAAGAAGAAATACAACAGGAAGGTCTGCATCGTACCCAGAGCTATGAAGTGGAGGTAATCCCCGGCCGTGAACTTCTGTCTTTCCTTTCTGCCGAAGGGAATCGAAAGAAGCAGTACCATCAGCCCGGCGCCCAAAAAACGCAGACCGGCGAAAACCAGCTTCGCCGAAATATCGTCGGAAGCGATGGCCATCTCTTCGTAACCGATCTTGAGAACCGGGAAGGCGCTTCCCCAGAGTATCGAACATATTATAGCCGTCACGGCTGCCGCGACTTTACCCCTTAGAATCTCCATGAACCGAGTTTACACCTTCACCATTAAATAGTTGATGCGGAAAGCTGACGATACAGCTCCGTATAACCGTCGTGGTAGGTTGGGGGACGGCCGCTTCGTTTGTTAGATACCCACCGATGGTATCATTGTAATAGGATTTATGAGAGGAGAAGATTCCTATGAAGCAATTGCGCACCGTGCGAAAGATAGTTACAGGCAAGGACGCGGTCGATGGAGCCGGGGTGAAACTGGTAAGGGTGATCGGTTATAGAGATACCGCAGAGTTCGACCCTTTTCTTATGCTGGACGCCTTCGACTCCACAAACCCGGACGATTACACGAAAGGCTTTCCCTGGCATCCACACCGTGGTATCGAGACGATAACATACCTCATAAGCGGGGATATAGAGCACGGAGACAGCCTTGGAAACAGCGGCAGCATTCTCGACGGCGATTGCCAGTGGATGACGGCCGGATCGGGGATAATCCATCAGGAGATGCCCAAGGCGAGCGAGAGGCTCTTCGGTGTTCAGCTATGGCTAAATCTGCCCGCCAGAGACAAGATGGTAGATCCTCAGTACGGCGACATAAAAAGCGAGGACATTACTGTCGTAGATGAAGACGGGAGCAGAGTACGCATCATCGCGGGTCGTTACAGAGACTCGAATGGCGCATTTGAAGGAAGGTATGTGAAAGCTACCTATCTGGATGTCGAGGTCGCGGCCGGAAGAGACTGGTCTTTCGAAAGCCAGAGAGACTCGACTCTGTTCATCTATATTCTTCAGGGCGAGGGACTCTTCGATCCGACAGGAATGGAATCCATAACCAGCAAACGGGCCGTTTTGTTCGACGAAGGCGACGGATTCTGGGTCAAGGCCGGCGATGAAGGGATCAGGTTTTTGCTGCTTTCTGGCAAACCACTTAAAGAACCTATCGCATGGGGAGGTCCCATCGTGATGAACACCCGTCAGGAGCTCGATCAGGCTTTCAGAGAACTCAACGAAAACACGTTTATCAAGAAGTGAACCGTCCGTCCGGGGAGGCGCTCCATTTCACGGGTAGAGATGACAGCCAACCGAATGCCCCTTCGATACCTCGACGCTCCTTGGTCTGGTGTGAGTGCATATCTCCATTCTTTTGAAGCACCTGGGATGGAAGGGACAGCCCTGTGGAGGGTTGGTCGGATCGGGTGCGTCCCCCTGAAGGATTATCCGCTGGCTCGCGGCATTCTCTCCCGGTATCGCCGAGAGTAGCGACTGCGTGTATGGATGACAGGGATTGACGTACAGCTCCGTCGCTTCAGCCATTTCAACGATCTCTCCGAGGTACATCACGGCTATCCTGTCGCAGAAGAAATGTACTACGCCGAGATCGTGGGATATGAAGAGGTAGGTCAGCGAAAGCCTCTTTTGAAGGTTTTTCATCAGGTTGAGTATCTGGGCCTGTATGGAGACGTCCAGCGCCGAAACGGGTTCATCCGCTATGATGAATTCCGGCTCGAGAATCAAAGCGCCCAGTATGCCGATCCTCTGCTTCTGCCCGCCCGACAGTTCATGTGGGTAACGATCCAGGAAACTCTCGTCCAGATCCACCAGCTCCAGGCTTTCCCGGATTGTCCTTTCGATCTCCAGGCGGTTTCTCACACCCTGTGCGCGTAAAGGCTCACTCAGGATCCACTTCACAGTTTTCCTGGGGTTGAGAGAGCCGGCGGTATCCTGAAAGATTATCTGGATCTTCCTCCTGAGATCTTTCAATCTCTCGCCCTTGATAGTTGTTATATCCTTGCCCTCGAAAAATATCTTCCCATCTGTCGGCTCGAGCAGCTTTATTATCGTGTGGCCGGCCGTTGTCTTTCCGCAGCCCGATTCCCCGACCAGTCCGAAGGACTCTCCCCTCGCTATGGCGAAGGAGACACCGTTGAGAGCCCTGACTCTGCCCGGGCTCTCCAGCAGCTTCGTCCTTCGCAGCGGGTAGTGTTTCACGAGGTCTCTGACTTCGAGAATTATGCCGCTCATCGCAGCTCACCGGCCAGGAAGCATCTCGACTCGTGTTGCTCTCCGAGAACTTCGAATTGCGGCAACTCCCTTTTACACCTTTCGAAGGCGTATTCACACCTGGGCTCGAAGGGACAGCCGGGAAGCGTATCGGTTATCGACGGCACTTTTCCGGGGATGTCGTAAAGTTCCTTGCCTTTGGAATCGGTTTTCGGAATTGCCTTCATAAGACCTATCGTGTAGGGATGACGCGGTTCACAGAAGAGCTTTTCGGTCGGGGCGATCTCCACAAGATGCCCGGCGTACATCACGCAGATCGATGTGCATATCTCTCTTATTATGCCGAAGTTGTGGGAAATGAAGATTATGGAGGAGCCCTTCTCTCTGTTTATATCCTTCAGCAGCTGGAGTATCTGTGCCTGGATAGTGACGTCGAGCGCCGTCGTCGGCTCGTCTGCGATTATCAGGGCCGGCCTGCAGGCTACGGCTATGGCGATGGCTATCCTCTGGCGCATTCCGCCGGACAGTTCGTGGGGGTATTTGTGGTATAGTCTCTCCGGGTCGGGCAGCCCCACGTCTCTCATGATATCTACAACACTTTGAAACCTATCATCGCCCTTCAGTTCGGTGTGCATCTTCAGGTTCTCGTCGATCTGTCTACCGACTTTCCACAAGGGATTTAGCGAGGTAAGCGGTTCCTGGAAGATCATGGAAATCTCGCTGCCGCGCAGTTTTCTTATCTCTTCCTCGTGCATCGCGACTATATTCCTGCCGGAGAAGTCGATCGTACCCGAAAGCCGGGCGTTTCCCGGAAGGAGTCTCATGATGGCCAGGGCAGTCACGCTTTTTCCGCAACCCGATTCCCCTACCAGACCTACGATAGAGTTTCTCCCGACATCGAAGGAGATCCCCCTGACCGCCGGGAAGTCTCCCTTAGCCGTGGTGAAGGAGATATTCAGATCCCTCACCTGAAGGAGAGCCCTATCTGAGATTATTCGCTCCACGTTTACACCTACTGCTGCCTGTCCTGGAGATCGGCGATACCGTCGCCCAGGAAATTGAAACCAAGAACTATCAGTGTTATGAAGATCCCCGGCGCTATGGTGTACCATGGACTGAGAGCTATGAAGGACTGCGACTCGTTGAGCATCCTGCCCCAGCTAGGATCGGGCGGCTGAATCCCAAGACCCAGGTAACTCAGGGCCGCCTCTGAGAGCACGGCGCTGGAAAAGCCCATCGAGGCCGCTACAATTATAGGAGACAGCACGTTCGGAAATATGTGGCTGAACATTATCCTTAAGTTCGAGACGCCCTTGACCCGTGCGTTTTTAACGTATTCGAACTCTTTGTGCTGAATGAATCCACTCCTGGTTATCCTGGCGAAAGAGGGAATCGACATGATACCTATCGCTATGATCGTGTTTCTTATACCGACCCCGAAGATTGAGACGAACATCAGGGCGAAGAGAATTCCCGGAAAGGCCATCATCGCGTCCATCAGTCTCATTATGAATTCATCCAGTATTCCGCCAAAATAACCGGCAATGGCTCCTATGATAACCCCGAATATACCTCCCACCGATACCGCGATCAGACCCACTAAGAAGGCCGTTTGTGAACCTTTCATGATCCTGCTGAGAACATCTCTCCCGAAGTTGTCGGTTCCCAGTGGGTGTTTGGCGGAGGGAGGGGCAAACCTTTCGTTACGGTTCATCTCGGTTACCGGATACGGCGTGTAGAAAAGACTCACCAGCATCATTGCGAGCAACGAAGCGATTATGGATATTCCTATGTAAAGACTCACTCTCTTTCTCTTCATCGCTCCTCCGCTACCTGAGCTTGATTCTGGGGTCGATCAGTGTATAAACGATATCTATCAGAAAATTCGTCACGACTATCACCAGCGAAATGTACAGTACCATCCCCTGGACCAACGGGAGGTCGCGCACCGATATAGCGTTGATCAGGAGTCTCCCGACCCCGGGCAAAGTGAAGACCTGTTCTATCACTATGCTGCCGCCGAGAATGTTTGCCGTGATCATTCCGAGAACGGTGATAACCGGAATCAGCGCGTTCTTCAAAACGTGTCTGAAAAGCACGGCGTTCATCTTCAGACCTTTGGAGAAGGCGAGTCTGACATAGTCGTTTTTCATCTGCTCCATCACGGTGTTCCTGGTGTATCTTATCACGGCTGCAATCGAAGGAAGGGCGATCGCCACGGCCGGAAGCAGAAGCGATTTGAAAGCCTCCACGGGATCGACGCTCCAGGGTGTGTAACCTCCCGGCGAGACCCACCTGAGAGTGAGGCCGAAAATATACATCAGGATTATGCCTGTCCAGAAGGAAGGCACGGCCATACCTATCTGCGAGATGACGGAGATCAAAATACCGGGCAGTCTGTCGCCGTATCTGGCGCTCAAGATTCCCAGAGGCACGCCGATAATCACAATCAAAGCCATGGAGATCAACGCCAGCGAGAGTGTCACCGGCAATCTATCTAGTATCAATTCCGAGACGGGCCTCGAGTATCTTATCGATTGACCCAGATCGCCCGTGAAGAGGCCTGTAATCCACCCAAAAAACCTTTTAGAAAGCGGCTCGTCCAGTCCCAGCTCCTCGGAAAGCGCTCTGATCTTGGCTTCATCGGCATCGACCCCCAGCCTTGCCAGTACGGGGTCTCCCGGGATGATCTCGAAAGTGACGAACGTTATCATCGAGACCAGGAAAACCGTCGCAAGCATCGCAAAGAGCTTTCTGAGGTATATATACACGGGTTTCTCCGGTTCTACTTGTAGTATAGTGTGGACATATCCTGCACGTAAAGAGGATAGACGTTGTACCCGAAAAGGTTCGGCGCTAGTGCCACAATGAAGTTCGGGTCCATTATATATACGGCGACGGCTTCCTCTGTGAGCAGCACCTGCGCCTGCTTGAAGAGCGCGGCCTTTTTGTCTATATCTGTCTGCTTTATGGCTGAGTTGACCAGCTCATCGTACCGGGGGTTGAAGTAGTTGTAGAAGTTCCTCGGATAGTCGCTCAGGTACCTCTTCAAGATATCGTACGCGCTGAGCTTCCCGGTGAGCCCCACTATTGTCATTTCATAATCTCTTCCCGTGTAAACCCTGTCCAGCCATATGCTCCACTCTATTAACTCGATTTCGGCCGTGATTCCTACCTTTTTCAGTTGCTCGACGATTACCTGAGCCGTATCGACATGGAACTGGTAGTTGGAGGGGACAGTTATCTTCGTCTTGAATCCTTCCGGGTAGCCGGCCTGAGCGAGAAGCGATTTGGCCGCGACGACATCGGTTTTGTAGTAATCTTCTAGCCCTTCCTGGTAGTATCTCTCCATTATCGGCGACATGTTGGAACCTAGCGCCGTACCGTAACCGTTGGCGACTATCTCTATGATCTCTTCCTTGTCTATGGCCAGGTTTATAGCCTTTCTCACCTTCAGATCATCAAAGGGCTCTCTTGCGAGGTTCATGGCCATAAGCTGCACCATGTTTTGTTCGGCACTTATTAGGTTGTATTTGCCCATCAGAATATCGGCCTGTATCGCATCCAGCCTGGGAAGCATCTGGACCTCCCCGGCCATGAAGCTCATGAGCGCGGCCTGGTTGTCCGGTATTATCCTGAATTCGACCTCGTCCACCAGCGGAAGATCGGGATTCCAGTACTCGTCGAACTTTGCGATTACCACCCGCTGGCCCGGCTGGTAAGTGACGAATTTGAACGGGCCTGTCCCTATGGGATTCCTTTCGTGATCAGGGTTGTCTGCCGGAATTATCGCGATTATGAACTTTTCGAGGAAGTCTGTGTTCAGAGTGTTCAGAGTGATCTCCACGGTTATATCGTCGGTGGCTTCGATTTCGGATACGAACTTCTCGAAATCCGAAGAAAGTCCCCTGACTTCGCCGCTCCCCTTCAACCTGTTAAAGGAGTAGAGAACGTCGGTCATAGTCACCTCTCTGCCGTTATGAAACTTGACTCCCTCCCTGAGCTTGAAAGTGTATGTGAGACCGTCGGGAGAGATGGAATAGCTCTCGGCGATCGCCGGAACCACGTTCCCCTTCGAATCGGGTTTCAGGAGACCTTCGAACACGTTGAACATCATCTCGTATGTTCCCGAGGCCGCCGCCCTGTGCGGATCGAGAAAGTCCGGGTCCTGCATGACGGCAACGACTATTTTCTCTACCGAAAGCGCGCTAAAGGCGGCCAAAAAGAAAATCAAAATTGAAAGAATTCTTCTCATATACTTTCCTCCTTCTGGAGTTGGTTTATCGTGTATCTCCCTTTCGTACAGATGCTACCTATATATTACCGGGTGTTCTTTTCCCCAGTTATAAATACCTGTGTTTCTCTCAACAACCTTCGTTCTTACAGACATTATCATAAACCTGGCAGATTGACCACAGAAATTCCCACTGTCTTCGGACACGTTATTTAGTATCGCTTCGCTCATAAGAAGTCGGGAATCCTCTTAAGAAATGTTGTTGGTTGTGCGTGGTGCGTTGTGGGTAAGGGTATAGAAACGATAATTTATGTCGGCTTAACATTCGGCACGCTGAAAGAATGTATAATAAATGTGAAAGAAATCACAACAGGAGGTATAAAATATGCCGGATGCCAATTTTAGAGTAAGAGCGATGTCGGAAAGTCCCGCGAGGGTTTCGGTGAAAGCCAGAAGCTTCAACATGATAGTGGACGAACCGCCAAACCTGGGCGGGGAGGACCGGGGAGCCAACCCGGTAGAGTACGTACTGGCCGCCCTGGCCGGCTGTCTCAACGTGGTGGGTCACATGGTGGCCGGAGAGATGGGCTTTTCTATAAAGAAACTCGAGATAGATGTCTCCGGTCCGCTGAACGCGGCCAGGCTTATGGGAAAATCCCAGGACGACAGGGCCGGCTTCAAAGATATAACGGCCACTATGAAGGTCGATAGCGACGCCGACGAAGAAACTCTGGAGAGATGGGTAAAAGTGGTCGAGGATCGCTGTCCTGTATCGGACAACCTTTCGAACGAGACTCCCCTCAGCGTTGTGTTTTCGACTATAGGCTGAGCGCCATTTATACGGGCAATCACAAAGAAAGAGACTCCCGATCGGGAGTCTCTTTTTTACATTACAGGTGAGAAGTTGACCGGTCCTGCCAGCTCCTTTTCTCCGCTGGAATTGTAAAAGAGCAGGGCGGCATTCTCGAAGGCCGGTTCCCATCCGCTATAGCCCGCGTAGCCAACCAGATCGCCCTTGTCTATGACTCCATTCGCGTTGACATCACGCCAGACCCTCAACTTGATGTTCTGGTCTTTCAAGCCGCCGATCTTGAAAGAGCCGTCCGGCCTGACATCGCTCTGGGCCAGCACCGAGCCTCCGATGCTCAACACCTGCACCACGAAAGGTCTCTTCTCCTCGATGAAGGACAGGGCATTTGCGGCCTGAATCAATCCATAACCGTAATACTCGTCCCATCCTGGATCGCCCAGATCCAGCGCTGTCTTCCTGATTATCTTCCTGATTATCTCTTCGCCGTTCGAATCCCTTCCTATGTATCCCTCTCCCATCAGGAGCGCGACCAGGCCGGTCACGTGCGGACAGGCCATGGAAGTTCCGGAAAGATAGGTGTAACCATTTCCTCCCGCGGAAGTGTAGCCCGTACTGATAATCGTACCGGTCTGACCTCCGACTTTAGAATCCCCGCCCGGGGCGGCGAAATCTATGGAGTCTCCGTAGTTCGAGTAACTGGCCCTTTCCATGGTCGGCCCGACCGCGCTAACCGAGATGACTTCATCGTAAGAGGCCGGATAGTACGGATAGGAAGTGTTGTAGTTACCGGCTGCCGCTATCATCATCACTTCGTTGGCGTAAGCGTACTCCACCGCCAGCCTCACGGCCTCGGTGTCCGGTCCGGCCAGGCTCATGTTGATCACCTTCGCCCCGTGATCCACGGCGTAGATTATCCCCTCGGCGATGATTGTATCGGTTGTATTTCCACCGTTGTCGAAGACTTTTATGGGCATCACGGTCGGATACCTTCCCCAGGTCATTCCGGACACGCCGGTGCCGTTGTTTGTAACGGCCGTGATCGTTCCGGTTACGTGTGTACCGTGGGATTGTCGACCGGGGTTCGGGTTGTCGGTCGGATCGTCATCGTCGTCGATCAGATCGTACCCGGGAAGAAACACTCCCTGCAGGTCGGGATGGTCCGGTCTGGTACCGGAGTCGATAATGGCCACGACCACCGTCGGAGAACCTTTAGCGATAGTCCACGCCTCCTCCATCTGTACCATGGGATAACCCCACTGATCTGTGTAGAGAGGATCATCCGGCACGGTAGTCACCGATTGCAAAGTGTACAACATGTTTCTCTGCACGGACCTGACGCCTTCGATTGCGGCAAGGGCTTGCGGATCGGATGTCCTGACGGTCGAGATGACCACCGAACCATCGCGCGAGGAGAATTCGCCCAGAACCTCCGCCCCCGGCAGTATCGTCGAATCGTAACCGCTGTCGAAGATCACTGCGTATTCGTCGGTGAAGCCTCTTTCGATATCTTCGGCCGTCAGCTCCGGAACATAACCCTTTCTCTGAACCGTGAACCCTTCCTCACCTGAATATGGCCTGATAACCCCGCTGAGGGAATAATGAATATCCACTTTGGGACAGCCTGTCAGAAAAATGATCATCAGTGAAACAACCGGAAGAAAAGCGTATCTTCGCATCATGAACCTCCATCGATATCATAATGAAGATTTTATCATCTCAGCTACGTGAGTTTCCGTTGAAACCGGAGAGCGGTTAAGTGTTGTATGAAAAAGCTCGCTGTTCAGGGGCGGAACAGTTGGTAGTAGTGATAAAGCTCCTGTAACCCAGCCTTTCCGTCATTCGGTGTTATCTGAAGCCGTTTGGCTCAACGCCTTGAACTAATCCCTCTTGATATGTAGATCGATCTGACTGAAGGGAATCTCTATGCCGTTTTCGTCGAACTTCGTCTTTATTATCTTCGCCAGATCCGTGCTGGAATTGACGAAATTGCTCCTTTCAACCCAAAAACGGACCACGAAATCTATCGACGAGCTGCCGTATCCTGTGAACTGGATCACCGGCTTATGGCTTTCGTCTTTGTAGAGCTTCTCATACGAATTGACCGATTCCTCGAGTACCTTCATGACCTTGTTCAAATCGCTGGAATAAGAAACACCGACGTTAAGATCGTTCCGCCTTATATTCTCCGGCCAGAAGTGGACTATCGTTGCCGTCCAGACCGATCGGCTGGGCATGGTTATCATCTTTCCGTCCCACGTTTTCAGAAGTACATGATTCAACTTGATCTCGACGATCGAGCCTGACTGGCCGGAGATCTCCACGGCCTCTCCTTCTATTATGAGTTTATTGAGCATAATGAGAATCCCGCAGATGAAGTTTTCCAGAGGCTCCTTGATCGCCAGACCTATTATGATGCTCGAAACTCCGAGCCCGGTCAAAACCGGGGTAAGGTTCTTGAAAAGCACGGATACGATTATGAAAATGGCCAGTGCGAAGAAAGCGATGTTGAACAATGTCTTCAGAGTCCTCTGGTACTGGACGTTCACTATACCCGTTTTCTTGGACAGTTTCATGAACCCGTTGTAGAAGATCTTAGATAACCACCGGGCTATTATGAAGATGAGTAAGCTTACCCCTATCCTGACAGCCCAGTCGATGATTATTGATACCGTATCGTTCAAAATGACTCACTCCTTCCTGATTGAGAAACTATACTCTATTCTTACATATTTCGACCGGGATAAAAGCCTGGAATAGATGGTGGTAGCACGGGCTGACTCTTGCGAATCAATCTCTATCCCTATTTTGCGGTGAAAAACGAGGATATCAAAAGTCGGATCTTCTTCTTGTCAGTCTATAGCTAAGAACGCTATACATTATGATTATGATATTATTTATCACTATATATCTCTTTTATCATAGGCATTTTGATAGTATATAATTTATAACTATTCTTGTTGACAGTGCACAAACTCTTACCTATAATATAAATGTAGAAGCGTTGAGCTGCGCAAGGAGGGGAACAAGATGGCAAATAAAGAATACACAGTAGGAATCGATCTAGGCACGACCAATTCGGTCATAGCATGGGTAAAGCAGGATGGCGGCGTTGAGGTGATACCCAACGCCGAAGGAAACAGGACCACACCTTCGATAGTCTCCTTCAGCAAGACTGGAGAGATAGTCGTCGGAGAGCCGGCGAAGAGACAGGCTATATTGAACGCCGATAGAACGGTCAGATCGATCAAAAGGAAAATGGGTTCGGATTACACGATAAAGATAGATGAGAAAGACTACACTCCGCAAGAGATCAGCGCGTACATACTCAAAAAAATGAAGGCCGACGCCGAAGCTTATCTCGGCGGAAAAGTTACGAAGGCCGTTATCACTTGTCCGGCATACTTCAACGACGCGCAGAGACAGGCCACCAAGGAAGGCGGTATAATCGCCGGAATGGAAGTTCTGAGAATAATCAACGAACCGACGGCCGCGGCGGTTGCCTACGGCATCGATAAGAAGCAGGGAGACAGAAAGATCATCGTTTACGACCTGGGAGGCGGAACCTTCGATGTGTCGCTGCTAGACATAGGAGACGGAGTAGTTGAAGTTCTTTCGACCTCGGGAAACAACCACCTCGGAGGAGACGATTTCGACCAGTTGCTCATCGATTACATCGCCGAGGACTTCAGGAAGAAAAACAACGTCGATCTCAGAAAAGACAAGCAGGCCTTCCAGAGGCTGAAGGATGCCGCAGAAAGGGCCAAGATCGAGCTCTCGGCGAAGTACGAAACGGAGATCTCTCTACCCTTCATAACCGCGACGGCCGACGGACCGCTCCACCTGGAGATGAAGATCACCAGATCGACCTTCGAATCTTTGATCAAAGACCTGGTCGAGGGAACCAGAGAACAGATAGAGAGGGCCATGAGCGATGCCAAAGTCTCTCCAAAAGAAGTGGACGAGATACTCCTGGTCGGTGGCTCCACTAGAATTCCCATGGTCCAGAGTTTCATCAAGTCGATATTCGGCAAAGAACCCAACAAGAACATCAACCCGGACGAAGCCGTTGCGGTCGGGGCGGCTCTCCAGAGCGGTATCCTCGCCGGAAGTGTGGAAAGCGATCTCGTTCTGGTGGATGTAACCCCCCTCACTCTGGGAGTTGAAGTAATGGGTGGCCTGCTGGAACCGATCATCGAGAGGAACTCTACGGTGCCGGTCAAAAGGTCCAAGGTCTTCACGACAGCGGCAGACGGACAGACAGAAGTGGAAGTTGCCGTTTACCAGGGCGAAAGATCTATGGCCAGAGACAATGTGGCGCTGGGAAGTTTCAAGCTCACCGGTATAGCGCCGGCCCCGAGGGGAATCCCCCAGATAGAGGTAACGTTCGATATAGACAGCGACGGAATAGTTCACGTATCGGCAAAGGATCTTGGAACCAACAGAGAACAGTCGATGGTGGTTAGCGGAAGACAGAAGATGTCCGAAGAAGATATAAAGAGAATCGTCGAAGACGCCAGGAAATACGAAGAACAGGACAAGAAGAAGAAACAGGAAATCGAACTGAAGAACCAGGCCGACCAACTCGCCTACAGCATAGAAAAGCTCCTTAAGGATAGCGGCGACAAGATCTCTTCCGAGGACAGGGGAAAGCTGGAAGGACTTGTGAAAGATCTGAGAGACGCGATAAACCAGGACAATATACAGAGAGTGAAATTGCTCTTCGATCAGCTCCAGAAGGAGAGCATGAGGGTCGGGCAGAGCGTTTACCAGAAGACTCAGGTAAAGACCGACCAGGGTCCCGAAAATGGCGGCGAAGTTAATGACGGCGGCGCCGAGTACATACCGCCGGAAGACAATCAGTGAAAATAATATAAAAACGGAGGTGTTCAAAATGTTGGCTATCAGAAGAAGTGATGTTTTCAGACCGTTCGAAGAGATCCAGAAGGAAATGGACAGACTTTTCAACGAAGCCTTCAGAGGGTTTAACAACCAGCCCAGAGAGACCTCTATGATCAGTCCGGAAGTCGATATCTACGAAAAGGACAACTCGGTTTTCATCGAAATGGATGTACCCGGGATAAAGAAGGACGAACTGGAGATAAAAGTAGAGGAAGATATACTCTCGATAAGGGGCGATAAAAAGCTCGAAAGAGAGGACAAGGGAAGGGACTACCACCGCTACGAGCGCTGCTGCGGGTCCTTCCAGAGGATCTTCAGACTACCCGAGTATGTTAGCTCGGAAGAGATAAAAGCCAGGTACGAAGACGGTGTTCTGAAGATCGAGCTTCCAAAGAAAGAGGAAGTCAAGAAAGAAGCCGTTCAGGTCAAGATCGACTGAAGAGGCTGAAGGATGGTGGGGGCGCTCGAAGGCGCCCCTTTTTTGGAGGTGTAGAATGATAAACTACGACGAATACACCGAAAAGGCAAAAAAGATACTGATGGATGTACAGGATATACTCACGCGTTACAGACAGAATCAGCTGGCCTCCGAACACATACTCCTGTCGATGCTCGAAGATGACGACAATATAGCCGTGGATATTCTCAAGGAGAAAAACGGTAATACAGAGGCTTTGAGAAGGGACGTCGAAGAGGTAATTGGCCGCTACGGCAGCTCCGGTCAATCGACCAGCCAGATCTTCATAACTCCCGAGGCCCGACACATACTGGAAAACGCCAGGAGCGAGTCGAGAAGGATGCAGGATTCCAAGGTCGGAACGGAACACATACTCCTGGCTATGGTAAGGGAGACTTCGGCGGTCGCCAGCAGACTCCTTCAGAAGTACGGCATCAATATAGACAATATCTACTCTCTCATTTTGAAAAGGAGAAACGTGGCCGAATCGGAAGAGAGCGAAAACGTGAACTCCCTGAAGAAATACACTATAGACCTGACACAACTGGCCAGAGAAGGCAAACTGATGCCCGTGATCGGCAGGGAGGACGAGGTTCGCAGGGTTATTCAGATCATAGGCAGGAAAACTAAGAACAACCCGGCCCTGGTCGGTGAGCCGGGTGTGGGGAAGACGGCGATCGTGGAGGGTCTTTCCCAGAGAATAGTGAGCGGAGACGTTCCGCATTACCTGAAAGACAAGAGAGTCCTCGCCCTCGATATGGGAAGACTGGTAGCCGGAACGAAGTTCCGTGGAGAGTTCGAAGAGAGGATGAAGGATATAATCGACTCGGTGAAGAAGCTCTCCGGCGACGTGATCCTCTTCATAGACGAAATCCACAGCGTAGTCGGCGCCGGCTCGGCCGAAGGCTCGATGGACGCGGCTAACCTCATGAAACCGGCCCTGGCGAGGGGCGAACTCCAGTGCGTGGGTGCCACCACTCTCGACGAATACAGGAAATACATAGAGAAAGACAGAGCGCTCGAGAGAAGATTCCAGCCGGTGCTGGTCGATGAGCCGACCACAGAAGAGGCTTACGAAATAATGAAAGGCCTGAAAGAGACCTACGAGAAACACCACGAGATAAAGATAACCGATGAAGCGCTGAAGACGGCCGTCGACCTGAGCGTGAAATATATCCCCGACAGATACCTCCCCGACAAGGCCATCGACCTCATAGACGAGGCCGCGTCCTTCGTCAGGCTTAAGGCCGGCTATATGCCGGACGACCTGAGGTCCATGGACAGGGAACTGAAGGAACTGGACGCACAGATCACCGCGCTGGCCGAGAAAGGCGATTACAAAGCGGCCGCCGAATCGAAAACCAGAGCCGAGCAGCTCAAGAAAGAGTATCTGGCCGAAAAAACCAGATGGGAAACGAGCGAATCTATCAGCAGTATGGTCACACCGGATATAGTGGCCTCTATAGTAGAGCAGTGGACGGGAATACCGGCCGGAAAGATGCTCCAGTCGGAACGCGACAGGCTGAAGAACCTGGAATCGCTGATACACGAGAGATTCATGGATCAAAACGAAGCCGTCGATGTGGTAGCCCAGACGATACGCCGCGCAAGGGCCGGCTTGAAAGATCCCGATAAACCATGGGGCTCCTTTCTCTTCATGGGACCGACCGGGGTGGGAAAGACCGAGCTGGCCAAAACGCTGGCCTTCCTTCTCTTCGGAAGCGAGGAGGCTATGGTGAGGCTGGATATGTCGGAATACATGGAGAAACACACAGTATCCAGACTGATTGGCGCCCCTCCGGGCTATGTGGGTTATGACGAGGGCGGACAGTTGACCGAGGCCGTCAGAAGAAGACCTTACTCGGTGGTCCTGCTGGACGAGATCGAAAAGGCCCATCCCGACGTTCACAACGTGCTTCTGCAAACCATGGACGATGGAAGGTTGACCGACGGCAAGGGGAAGACAGTCTCCTTCGCCAACACGATCATAATAATGACCAGCAACATCGCTTCGGAAGAGCTGGCGGATATACAGGAGAATCCCGGGGCCAGGGAAATAGCCGGTGAAAAACTTCGCAGAACGTTCAGACCGGAGTTCCTTAACAGACTGGATGCCATCGTTCTCTTCGAACCGCTCGACCCTTCGGCGATGAAGGGAATAGTCAGGTTACAGCTCTCGGAGATAGAAGAGCGATTAAGAGAGCAGAACATATGTATAGACGTTACCGACGGGGCCGTCGAGTACCTGGCTGAGAATGGATACGATAAACTGTACGGTGCGAGGCCGGTGAGACGTCTTATAGAAAGAACCATAGAAGGACCCGTGGCCGATATGATAATAGACGGTAAACTCCAGGAAGGAGCCACTGTGTCGGTCGATACTGATGAGCTTGGAATAAAGCTGGATATTTTGTAACCTTTCAAGACCGGAGAGGTCTCTCTCTCCGGTCTTTTTCTTCAAATACAAGATGATATCATTATCACAGGAGGTGCCTGAATGGACAAAATATTCTACACTTACAGAATCCCCGATGAAGGTATGCTTCTTCTCAAGAACTACGAAATCTCCGGAAACAACGAGGACCGTTTTCTAAGCAAAGAGGAGATAATCAAAGGGGCCCGCGACGCCTCTGCGCTCATTTCGCTGCTCTCGGACAGGATAGATTCCGAAGTTATTTCGTCGCTGCCGAAACTGAAAGTGATAGCCAACTACGCGGTTGGGTACAACAACATAGACATAGAAGAGGCCAGAAAGAGAGGAATAAGAGTGACCAACACTCCGGGCGCCCTGACCGATGCGACCGCCGATCTCACCATGGCTCTGCTGCTGGCAACCAGCAGGAGGATAGTCGAGGGCGACAGATTAGTGAGAGAGCGCAAATTCGAAGGCTGGAAGCCCGGCCTGCTCAAGGGCCCCGCCCTCAAGGGAAAGATCCTGGGAATAATTGGGATGGGCAGGATAGGAAAGACCGTGGCGAGCAGAGCGCATGCCTTCGGCATGAACATCGTCTATCACAACAGAAAGCCTCTCCTGCAATCGGAGGAGGAAGAACTCTGCGTTAAACACGTTAGTCTGGAAGAGTTACTCAAGAGCTCCGACTTCATCTCTTTACATGTACCGCTCATGGGTGAGACATACCATCTGCTCAACGAAAAGAGACTCTCTCTCATCAAGCCGGAGTCGATAATCATCAACACCTCTCGCGGAGCCGTTATAGATGAAAAGGCACTGATCAAGGCTCTCAAGGACGGAAAATTAGCCGGCGCCGGGCTCGACGTCTATGAGGAGGAGCCGTTCGTGCCGCAGGAGCTGATCGATCTTCCAAACGTGGTTCTCCTGCCTCACCTCGGATCGGCCACCAACGAGGCCAGAAGGGAAATGGCCATAATGGTCGGACGAAACGTAGCGGCCGTTCTCGAAGGCAAAGAGCCACCCAATCTCGTTATTTGAGACGCTTTTCCCGGTTACCTTGTCACGAAGTACCAGATGGGTCCGGAATAACGTTTGCCGTTTCTATCCACCGCCACTATCTGCCAGTAATAGGTCATATTCGGAGACAGCCTGTCTATCATGACCCTGTTCGATGCCGTACTGGTGTAAAGTTGAGGGGTGGGGGTGGTTCCCAGATAAACGTTATAGCTCACGATCTCTATGTACGGCGCGGATTTGATTCCTATACTACCGCCGGAGTTCCTGCTCGAGAACCAGATGTCTATGTTGTTGAGAACCAGTGAGCTGCCACGGACAGTAACGTCCCAGCCGAGCATTACACTCCCTCCATAAACATAGGCTCCGTCCTGGAGATAGCTGGAAAAAGTGGCTTCACTATAAGGTGTCAGCGATGCGGCCAGCGCCACCACAAAGATCGTAAGGAGCACGGTGAAAAAAACTCGTTCCATTCTTACACCTCCATTTATCGTTTTGACTGATAGAAGCAACGTATGGTTTTACTACCGAAAGGAGTTGAGAAGGTGAAAGTTAAAAAAGTTGGAGAGGTTTATCGCTGCGAGATCTGCGGAAACGTCGTGGAAGTGAAGGAAGTCGGCGGCGGCGAGCTGGTCTGCTGCGGAGAGCCGATGAAACTGGTCAATGGATGAAGAAAAGCCCCGGAGTCCGGGGCTTTTTTGTTGAACAGATATGTCGATGCAACGGCTAGAAGTCGGCCGAGAACGGCCGCAATTTTCATTTGTACGGTCCCCCGATTGCGACTATAGGGAGTTGCTTTGAGTTATGTACCATTTATTGCCGATCTTCACGACGGTCCAGTTGTAGTTGTTTTCGACGAACGTGCCGTCCATATAACCGATTCTCGCAAAAAAAGTCACGTCGGCCTCATTCAAACCGGTTTTGAAAGAGATATTCTTATCTGAAAGGAATTCGAAGTAACTCACATCCTTAATGAGAAATACCAGGCCGTACAGACTCCCTATCTGGTTTCTGGTGTAACTGGTTCCGCCTACAAACGCCGGCTCGGTGTAGAGAGCTCCCAGCCCGACAGCGCTCTCCTGTTCCCAGTACTTCTCGAAATCGTTGATCAGATTGCTGACGCCGACCACCGGCGTGATGATGAAACAACCGCTCAGCATAAAAACCACCAGCAGACCGGC
>NZ_DAOSEH010000052.1:0-17095 GCF_035363035.1 Mesotoga sp.
GTTGGTTCGCTCTATTGCGACATGGGAAGACCTAGGAATTGGTCATACGAAGAGAGATCTTTCGCCGCTTCCGTCGGCGACATACTCACGATGGCCCTTGAAGAGGACAGGCTAGTTCGAAGCGAAATGCGTTACCGCAACATGTTCGAGGCGAGCAGCGCCATGATGGTTCTCATCGATCCCGATAGCGGCAGAATAGTCGATTCCAACCCCGTAGCGTGCGACTTCTATGGATATGGCAGAGAAGAGATGAGGCAGCGTTACACTTCGCACCTCGGGCTCGGAGACCTTGAAATGATGAGCGATATTAAGAACGGTCGTTCCAGACGTTTCACAACCAGGCATCTCCTCGCAGGCGGCGAGATACGCGACCTGGAAATCTTCGTCGGCCCGGTCGAGATCGATGGAAAGATGCTGCTCAATTGCATCGTAAACGACATAACCGATAGAGTCAACGCCGAGAATAAAGTCAGAGAGACCATGGTTGAGCTCGAGCATTCTCTGAAAGATACGGTGATGCTTATAAGCAAGATAGTGGAGGCTCGCGATCCTTACACGGCAGGTCATCAGGCGAACGTTAGCAGATTGGCCGGTGAGATCGCCGAAAAGATGGGACTGGACAAAAAGAGGGTCCAGTGGGTAAAGACGGCCGGGATGTTGCACGATATAGGAAAAGTCTCGATACCGGCCGAGATACTTTCCAAACCTGGAAAACTGAACGAACTCGAATGGTCGCTCATAAAGAATCATCCGCTTCTGGGCAGAGAGATTCTGAGCGAGGTTTACCTAGGAGGTCCCATCTCAGAGATAGTCCTTCAACACCACGAAAAGATGAATGGATCGGGTTACCCGAACGGTCTTAAAGGTGAGGAAATACTCCTGGAGGCCCGCATAATAGCGGTGGCCGATGTGATCGAAGCTATGAGTTCACACAGGCCTTACCGTGCATCGCGCGGACTCGAGGAGGCGATAAGAGAGATAGTGATGAACTCCGGCGAGCTGTACGATCCCGCAGTCGTGAAAGCTTGCATACAGATCCTCGAATCGGGGTTCAACCTTTCGGGCAAATGAAAAATAGAAAGGAGTGTTCAAAATGCTGCTGACGATTATCATGATATTCCTGGGTCTCGTGTTTCTGGGTCTGGCGATAAAGCTCGCCTTTTTCGCTCTCACAGTTATCTTCGGACTGGCCGCGTTGGGCTTCGTGGTCTTCGGCGTTTTCTGGTTACTGACCAGAGTACTGTCGATCTTCTGAGGATCAAAAGTCCAACGTACAAAACGACAACGGGGCAATGCTATCGCTGTCGCATGCCCCGTGTTCGATGATTCTCTCTGTATATTCCGGTTCAGATTTTGAATTTGGGTTGAAACTCTCCTTCGAACGGCGCGAAGGCCTTTTTGCTCTGCAGGTAACCCAGCACTATTTCTTTGAAATTGGGGAATCTACCGGCCTCTTCATCGCTTCTTACAAGTGTTTCATCACCCGTAACACCGATTATATCACCAGCCGGTATGGCCTGCCCTTTGGGAATTATCCGGTGCGTCTCCTTGGCTCCGTCGATACTGTCCGAATACAGAACCTTTCCCTCCAGGACTACCGCGAAGGAGCCGGCGATTTCTTCAAGATCGTAGATTTCGTGCGAGGAGATTATCATGGTCTTGTTCTGCTGGAGAACATAGTCTCTCAACACACCCATCACTTCCTGCCTGATCACCGGGTCGAGGTTCTGAGTGGGTTCGTCTAGAATGAGCAGGTCGGCTCCGCTGGCAACCGTGAGGGCTATGTGGAAGAGCGTCTTCATGCCCATCGAATACGTTTCCACCCTCTCGTTGAGATCGAACCTGTAGTGAACCGCGAAACTGGTGAAAACCTTTTCCTGCCAGCCCGGGTAAAGCATTCTCCACATCCTGAGGTAATCATCGCCCGTGAATCTCCTGAAAGTCAGCCGGTCTTCGGTCATAACGGCTATCTTCTCTTTGGTGCGCGATGTAACCCTCTCCCCGAACACAGCTACCTTTCCCCCATCTGGAGCCAGCTCACCGAATATGCATCGGAGAGTGGTGGTCTTTCCGGCTCCGTTGGGTCCGACTATCGCGAAGATGTCACCTTGCTCGACGTTGAAAGAGATATCGTTCAGTACGGGTTTCGACGCGAAACCCTTTCTCAGCTTATCTATGGAGACTATCATTTCTGCACTCCTTTCTTGACGAAGAGATAATTCGCAACAAGTAACACCGCCAGCGAAACCGCTCCGCTGACCCATACGTTGCCCTGGTGAGCCGGGCTTGCATAGAAGTACGGGTTGTTCCACCTGTTTCCGAAACCTCCTATTATCAGATCGGCGATGAGCACGAGGAAGGGAATACCAAAATTATCCAGGCCGGCCGTAACACTTATCATCGAAACCGCGTAATAGGCGGTCGAAAAACTTATCGAACCAATAAGCATTGAGAGCCAGTAAATACTGGTCGATGAGCCGAACTGCGCTCCGAACAACGCCATCCCGATCACCTGGGCCACGGTACCGAAGGCGATGAGAAAGAGGTACGATATCCAGAAGAGCTCCTGGCGCGAATAAGGCAGAGCCAGAAGCGAGCCCAGCCTCTTGTGCTGTATATCCGAAGGGAGAAGGCTTGTGGCGAGCAAAAAGAGGAAGACCATTCTCACCGGATAAAAGGGAATCAGCAATCCCAGTGAAAAAACGGCTATCCTTCCGGCCTTTTCGCTCAACTCCTTCATAAAATAGGCTTCTATCTTTTCAGTCATTTTTCCATACCTCCTCCAGCAGAACTTTCGCCATCTGTAGATCTATGCCGCTCTTCTTCAATTCTTCAACGGTTTCCGATATCGTCTTTATAACTTCTCTGTTGACCGCCTGCGCGGTTTTCACAAAATAGCCTACCCCATGTTCCGCCTCCACCAACCCTTCGAATTGCAGCCTTTCGAGTGATCTAATCACCGTGTTCGTATTCACTCCGAACATCACGGCCATCTCCCTCACCGGGGGAAGCTGGTCGCCATTTTCGAGACGCCCGAGCATTATCTCTTTTTTTACCACATTCATGATCTGTATATAGGCCGGAACGCCATCGTGTTTATCGATTTTTCCAAACATTCCATCACTTCTTTCAATACTTCTCGGTAACTACGCTCACCATACCCGAGGTAACCAGTTCAAAACCTCCGCTGCCGGCGGGCATCATGAGATTGAGCGATCCACTGAAGGCCGAAACCTTCACGCGGCGTCTCCCGTTCCACGAATCGTTGAATTTAATCCTGCCGTTGATAACGGCTCCTTCGATCGAAAGATCCTCGATTTTTGAGGCCTCCATAGAGAACGACAGCGCGACTCCGTTCCTGACCAGGAACTCACCGGCCTCGACGCTCCCTGTGAAGGAAAGCGCCGGAACGTTCGCGATAACTATCTCCGGTGATTTGAGCGATCCGGTTATAGATAGAGAGGTACTTTCAATCGAAATCTTCTCGCTGGCCGATATCTCTCCCCTGATCTCTCCGGCCGTCGTCTCGATCTCTACACTCTCGACCTTCACCCTGTCGTTTAACCTCAAGTAGGCCGTCCTGAACTCCACTTTCTCGAGTTGAACGAGTGTACCCACAGTTATATGGGCCGTTGAGTTGTTCATATAATCAGGCATCGATACCAGCAACCTCTCTCCATCTCTCTGAATCTCTAGTTCCGAAGGAATATAGACCTGATCGGAATTCTCGTTGAAACTCACCTCGTAACCCAGACCGGTTATCACGATTTCCTTAGCTCCTTCCACATACAGATCGGGCATATAAGTCCTATGATCTGAGCTCTTCCTGTTGTAGTCGTTTCCGCCGTCCCCGTGATACTCATAACCGTCGTTTTCGATCCAGCCAAACCACCGCAGAATCGATGGATCGTCTATGAATCCCAGTGGCCAGCGGAGTATATTGTTACCGATTCCACTTATCACGCTCAGAGCTACGACGGGTATAACCAGGAAGAGTACGCCAAGTGTTATCAACAACCATTTAAATTTCTTCAGGCTGAGAGCGATGACAACGATCCCGGCGATCGCCAGGAGAATCTTGACCGCCACGAATGGAATCAGCAAAGCCAGTAAACCCAGTCCCCCCGCCAGAATCAATTTAGCGATCGAAGGATACTTTCTATTCACCTGCACACCTCCATAATCATATAGTGTTCTAGTATATTAGAACACTAGTTATAGATGCTGTCAAGTACTATTTTCATAGCCGTCCTTCGAGAGGGAGAGAGAAGAGAGGAGGAGAGAAGGAGAGACGCCTTATCGTGAGCGAAGCGAACTCTCGATGCTCTTTCTCTCGTGTTTTTACCAAGAACTTACAAAGCACAACCAACAACTGTTCCTATAGGGACCGGAGGTGACTGGCATTGCGAAGCGATTATGATTCAGGAAAGTCTGTTTCCTCTAGAAGGTGTATCCCTCTTCAATGAGCTCTATGAGGGCCGAAACCACCGCCGGGTCGTAAAGCTTTCCCGAATTGTCTCTTATTTCCTTGACGGCCTCTACCAGTCCCGGAGCGGGGCGGTAAGGTCTGTGGGAGGTCATGGCCTCCATGACATCGGCAACGGCGATTATTCTGGCCTCAAGCATGATTTCTTCGCCTGATAGACCCCGGGGATACCCGCTGCCATCGAGTCTCTCGTGATGCTGATATATTATCTCGGCTACAGGCCAGGGAAATTCGATCCCCTCAAACAGGGAATGTCCAGCGCCCGGGTGCATCTTTATCATTTCGTACTCGAGGGCGCTAAGTCTTCTGGGGGAGCTCAGTATTTCAGCCGGTACCTGGATCTTTCCGACATCGTGAACCGACGCCGCTAGGCGCAACCCGTTGATCCTTTCGCTGTCGATACCCATTTTTTCGGCGATAGCTACCGCCAGCGCGGTCACGCGGCGCTGGTGGCCAGACGTGTAAGGATCGCGAAGGTCCACCGCCGAGGCCAGCGCCCTGACCGAACCTTCCATGGTCCGGGTGAGTTTATCCAGGCTCGTTCGCAGGTCTTCCGTCCTCTGCTGGACCTCTCTTTGGAGACGATAACTGCGGTTGTTTAGCGAACCTACCACCACTGTCAGGAACAGCGAGATGATCGCTCCGATAGCCAGCGTCATCCGGCCTTCCTGAAGGGGATACAGCCTTTCGTAATCGAGGCTGGGATGCACAACGATCACGAGGACCTTCCCGAATTCAAAGATCGGCATGATCACGTTCATTTCCTCCGCGTGGTAGTGGCGCAACTCGCTCACCGAGTCGTCTATTCTATCGTGTTCGCCAACCGTCGATGCCAGAAAGACCGGTCTGCCTACATCATCGAGCAAATAAATCCCCATCACAGTCGTTCCGTCTTTCAGGGAGATCGACTCGGTTAATTTAATGAAGACTTCGGGCCGGAAGAAAGCCAGCACGAATCCCTGAAAAGCGCCAGAAGCTTCTTTGTATGAAGGTTTCAGAATCAAGACACCTTTTGCTTCGCCCGTACTCTCAAGCAGAGTCGTAGGATCGGAGGCCGTCATGAACCCGGTCTCAACCGTCTCTTCAATAACCGCCTTCGTTATCGCGTTCGAACCCAAATCCAGTCCCAGAAATTCCCGGTGATCCACCAGCGGTTCCAGGTAAAGAATCGGATAGTAAAGAGCCCTCTCACCGGCCCTGACAATCTTTTCCTGATCGTTCATTTCCCAGATCTCGAAACTACCGGAGAGCTCTGTGGAGATTTTCGACTCGAATTCGGACCTTTCATCGGAGGCGACGGCCGGCGCCCAGCCCCAGATGGTCATATCACCCTTAGAAAGGATGGGACGCACGAAGGTTTCGAACTCACGGCGCTCGACGCTTTCGCTGGACTCGAAAAAAAGTGAGAGACTCTCTAGTTCGTAAGCGCGCATATCGCGAATCGCCTGCGATACAAAAGTCGCTTTGCTTATCGCCAGGCTTTCGAAGGCTTCGTTTCTCGAGCTTTTCTGGTTTTCGTTCACAGAAAAAGCGGCCATGAAAGTTATCGTCAGAGAAATGAAAAGAACCGTTATAGCGTCGAGGTATCTTGGGAAGCGCTTCTCCCGTCTCTCCTGGGGAAGGGCCTTCTTCCACCACGTAAGCGCGAGCCCGATCACAGAAAAAAACAGCAACAGCACCGAGAGAACTATCATCGGAAGAGTCTTTTCCAGGATAATGCCGTTCCAGTTCTTTATATCCAGATCTATTCCAAGCGCTGCGATGGCCTCTCCTGAGAGCTCGTCCACTACCGGAACCGTTGCGCTCGCCCACGTGCCCCAATTGTCTTTTATAGGTGACTCAACTGTCGATTTCTTTTCCTTAAAGACCTTTCGATCGTTTTCCGTGGCGCCCCTGTATGGGTCACCCGGCAGAGACTCGTCGGTTGATCCGGGGAGCTCCGAATCTATGAAAAAGTAGATCTCTCCATCCTCTCTAATTCCCATGAGGTAGATGAAGCGGTACTGGGGAAAAATCTTCTTGACCTGGATTAGTTGTTGCTTCAACCTCAAATAGGCGGGATTGGCGAGGTCATCGATGGTACCGTGCAGAGATTTAAGGCGAGCCTTGTTCAACGCGGCTTCTAGAAGTTTGGCCTCGTTCAGCAATTCGTTGCTGAGGCTGTTCCTGGCCCTTTCCGCAGTGACAAGACACAAAGAGATTCCCGCAAGCGAAACGACCAGAACGACTAAGATAGTTGTAAGGGTTCTTCCAGCTTTCATTCGAGAAGTCACATTTCCACTCCTGGTGAGACCATCGAAGTTACTCACGGTCAACCGTTTCTTTTGTATCCCCACAATTTATGATTTTAACATGTCATCATCCGTAAATTATAGCCTGAATCGATCAGGTTCTCCAGATCAGCCAGCATAAAACGTTTGGAGCTATCGATTGGTTAGAAAATCAGCAACGAGAAGGGGTTTGCGGGCAATGACCGTAAGTAGAAGATCGATCTGTATCTTCACATATCGAGAGTGTGTTGAAACGATCATAATCACATCGGGAAATTAGGTATAATTTTCTGGAAGGAGGATGATAACGATGAGTATATCTACCATGACGGGCGACGAAGGCCAGACGAGTCTCTGGAGTGGCGAGCGCGTGGATAAAGACAGTCTGAGGGTGGAGGCCTACGGTACTGTAGATGAACTGAACTCCTTTCTCGCAGAGGCGAAACACCACACCTGTGAAGAGGTGAGTCGATACATACTTTCTGTACAGAGATTCCTCTTCAAAGTCGGAGGACAGCTGGCGTCTAAGGACGTTCAATATGTCGAGCCTGTTAGCGAGGAGGACGTTGAAAAACTTACGAAAAGCGTCCACCACTTCGAAGAGATCGTTGGCCTCAAAGGATTCGTGATTCCAGGAAGCACGATCGCATCGGCGAAGCTGGATATCTGCAGAACGATAGCCAGAAGAGCCGAGAGAAGGATAATAGCGCTCTCCAGACTTGAAAAAGTCCCCGGTCCTGTCAGAAAGTACATCAACAGGCTCTCGGATTTTCTTTATATCATAGCAAGATACGAGGAATTCAAAGAGAAAAAACTCCTTTACAAGAACGATGTCGAGTGATAAAAAAATAAACCGCTTCAAGCATATCGCGGTTAAAAAATGGCCGATCAGTTTCTTGAAATCGATTATAGCCTTTTCGAAAGGCGATTCGACGCGGTTACCTGTAACTGATCCTGGGTATACCGTCCTTCATGCAGGAACCGAAACTGTAAGCTACCGAATCGGTGTTCATTCCGGGTAGAAAGAAAACGGTTATCATCTCGTCCACATCTTGACCGTTTTCTTCCCATATTCGTAGTGTGATATTCTTCAGTTCCTCTTCGGTGACAGAAGGCTTTATGAGCATTATTCTGGCCGTGCGCCGTTTCCAGGCCTTTCCAAAATCACGTATCATAACTACAGAATAGTTTCCATCCCGCTCGACTGCCATGATACTCCCTCCATCGTAGTAATGCATATATAATACATCATGTTACAAAAAATTTCCAAGTGCCATTAATACTTCAATAATTAAGTAGAGATAAATCTTAGTTAGGTTTGGAAATCATAGTTGCTTCATTCGTCGCCGGTTAAAGGCGATTCCTGCTCTCCTTTTCAGTCAGCTATCACGAAGATAGCTGAACGGACCATTTCAAAACCTGTCAATTCTATACTGACTATACGTGGCTGTGAATCGGAACTATAAAGTTAATATGTTAAAGAAACTATGTATTACACATGAGGTAGCGGTGCAACAAGACATCTCAGACGAGTAGTTGAGAGAGCGGGAAGAACGGTTCTTAGTTCCGACGCTGCACATCCAGGTTTTTCGTTCTTGGTTAAGGAGCGGGAGAGCCGGAACGGGATCCTCTATCTCTAAGCCAGGGCCAGGATCCCTGTTTTTCTCCCTCCCGTCATGCCAGACACCGATCCGGCATTCCGGTCTTACCCACAACCTACTAACAACCATTACTTGACATCAGTCTGACTACCTGAGGCAACCGGTATTACGAACGATACTGGTATTTTCGGTATGACGGTCAATTTCTCTGACAACATCATATTGAGATCGCGATCTGGAATCTTCATCTTCGTTGAAAAACACATTTAACATATACTATACTATTTCGTGATAATAGTACTGTGTCATATACAGTATAATCATGTCAACACAATACCGAGGTGATGATATGGATATAGGAAAGCTTGCCACGGAAATGAACAGGGGATTCATCCAGTTGTTGATGATGGTTATGCTCGATGAGCCAATGTACGGGTACGAAATCGTGAGAACACTCCAGGAACGCAATTTTCTCATAGACGAGAACACTCTTTACCCCCTATTGAGACGCCTGGAGGAGAAAGATATACTGGCGAGCGAGTGGAGAGTCGAGGAAAACAAACCGAGGAAGTACTATTCAATCTCTAGTGAAGGAAGAAAAGTTAGAGAGGAACTACTGAAAATCTGGCAAGAACAGGACAAGCTGATAAAAAGCTTCGTTGGGGAGGAATGAAAATGGAAAGATTGAAAAAGTACCTGGACAACGTTAGGACTTTTCTACCAGGGAGGCAACCGGAAAAAGTCGATGAGATCTTGAGAGAGATAGAGAGCCATATACTGGAGCGGGCAGAACGCGAGCACGGAGAGATAAACGATACCAGCCTCGCAATGGCGATAAAAGAGTACGGTTCACCCGAGCAGGTCGCTGCCAGGTACTACGAGGATGGCCCTATAATAGCCCCTCATCTTAAGAATTATCTATTCATGTACACTGGAATAATCTTCGCGATCCACATTGGACTACATCTTTTGAGCCTGATCTTCGGAGAGAACGGTGCAATCTTCATATTCAGCAGCACTGATTTGCTGGGTGTCCTGTCACAGCTTCCGGTAACTTTTATCTTCGATTTCGGTTTGGTCAGTCTTGTCCTTTACTTTGTCACCAAGGCGGGTGCCACATCGAGACTCCCGTACTTCACATGGTTTCTGAAGAACGAGAAGGTCCCCTCGCTGGCCCAGAGAATAGCCACTCTTGTGGCATCGATAGTAGGAGTCGCGATCACATATCTGGGCTTCACTTACGGACCGGTTTATTTCGTTGACGGTCAGATGAATACGCTGGCCATCGCAGCGCTCGACACTATGAAATACGGACTTTTCCTCGGCTTTGGAATATTGACGATCTCGTCGATCTTCAACTTTATAAACGTGTTCAACTACTCAAGGATTGTGAAGATAGCCTCCGACATCGCCGGGCTGATTTTTCTTCTGATCGTAGTCTCACCCGATTACTCCGGAAGAATAGCCGATTTCCTCGGCATATCTCCGGAAAGCACTGGCCACCCTCTCCTGATCGGAATACTCGTCTTCATAACTTTGGTGACCATAGTAGAGCTTGTTATCGAGACAATAAGATTCTGGGCAAGTAGGATAGTTGCATCCACCAACACGTAAGAACCCTATTGCCGATAACCTATAGTTTGAGGGTTTCTAACTCTTGCTTCTAATTCTCTCTCTCTAGAGGAAATTAGGAGCAAGAGATGCTGTTAAGTAACAATCGATTTTCGGGAATCACCGTCTCAATCTCTCTTCAACGCTTCCATCGGGAAGAACGAATTCGTAAGAGTAATCGCTGAGGTCTTCGAGCTGAAATCTTTCGCAATCTTTCCATCTATCGTGACAATACATATTGATCCATTCGCTGTCTATCTTTCCCTGTTCGTAAGCCTTCACTATGGGACACTCATGATAATTACTGCAACTGTCGCTTTCCACTAAGGGGACACCTCCACTGAATATTCATTATTAATGTTATCACATGGGACGGGAAAAACAAGTATCTTAACCTTCTGGCCTGTTTATTTCCTTATGCAATGGCTTTATCTCGTTATAGAATATATCGAATGGGAGACAATAACTTGGGGGTGATTGGATGTCCAGAAGGATTTTTCTGGCGATAATTGTTGTTCTTTTACTGATAGCGCTTTCGGGCTGTATCAATATCTTGAGGAAATATCAGGTGACTATCACCAGCACACCTCTGCTTGAGAGTGTGACCGTTGGAAAGAGGGAAAGAGAGCTTCCCTATGGGACGACCGCGAAGAGAGGCGAGAAGATCCTTATCAAGGCTCCTCTCGTCCCCGGATACGACTTTGCCGGATGGCTCGTGAACAACGACCTCAAGGAAGAGGCCAACGTTGAGATAATAATCGAAGAGAACACGGCTATAAAAGCTATCTACATTCCGAAGCTAGTGAATGAAATCACTCTGGGCGGGAAGGGCGACGAAGCCGGTTCCGGCCTGATAGTGGAGAGCACTTCGAGCCTGGTGGCCGGCGTTACATCCAACTCGACCGACAGTAACCTTATAGTCGCCAGCAACGGCGGATTCGACTTCTGGGTTCCTCCACTGGAATATATTTCAAACAGCTTTCTGGTCTCGCCCCGAAAGGCTCACGGCGGTTCGGGCGATGAGTTTCTCTCAGACACAACCCGGATAACCGGTGGTACCGTTTCGGTTGGCTGGACAGATTCGCAAGATATACCTTTCACAGGTAGCGGCTATCCATATCACGGTGGAATAGACGCCTACGCGATCATGCTGCTGAACGACGGCACACTCGGCTGGCAGACGTACATAGGTGGAAGCGGCGACGATTACGCCCATTCGGTAAACATAACTGTCGGTGAACGTTTGATCCTTACCGGATCGACCGGCTCGAACGATTCTAACTTCGAGGGTACCGGCCACCACGGCGACATAGACGGCTGGGTATCGATAATGAGCTCTTACGGAACCCTCGTATCGAAGTTGAGGAAATCCTTCGGCGGCAGTGTTACAGATGAGCTCTTCTACGGTGTCCAGACACGCGACGGCGGTTACCTTCTCTGCGGCTATTCCAGGTCCAGCGACGGTGATCTGAAGAACATCGACCGGTCTCAGGGCGAGGATCTCTGGATTCTCAAGGTCGATGAGGAACTCAACATTCTCTGGCAGGACCTCCTCGGTGGTACCGCAGACGAGAGAGCCCATGTGGTTAAAGAGGTTAGCGACGGTTTGATCGTAGCCGGTTACACGGCCTCCACCGGAAGGGATGTAAATGACCATAAGGGGGGAAAGGACATCTGGGTCTTGAAATTCAAAGACGATGGAGAACTATTGTGGAGCAAAACGTACGGCGGCACGGACGATGAAGAGGCCTTCGATATCATAGAGACTGCCGACGGAGGCTACGCCGTGTGCGGCTATACAAAATCTACCAACCGTGACGTGAGGGCTAACAAAGGGATGAGCGACATCTGGGTGATTAAGCTCGGAACTGACGGCTACCTGGAATGGGAAGCCACTTTCGGAGGTACTCAGAACGACGGCGGCAGGAGAATCGGAGAGACGGAAAAGAGAGAGTTGATAGTGATCGGTACGACCTCCTCCAACGACAGAGACGTTCTCAACGGCCTCCACGGTGGGACAGACGCCTGGCTTCTGCGTCTGGGCAAATGAGCGGCCGAAGGGACCGGAGTTGAGAGTAGAGACCGTAGTTGAAAGCGAAGTCGTCGAACTTCTTGCCAGAGCCGACATCTGCCCCGTCTGCTCGGCCCGTTCCAAAGCCGTGGACGGCTGGATTTACGGCGCCTTCTACAATCTGCTTCACAACGAAGATGCGAGGTTCAGGTTGAAATCGGGAGGGCTGTGTCGAGAGCACTCCAGACGGATCGTGGAAATGGCCAGAGAGAAATCCGATATCGGCAGTCTTCCGGTCTCGGTTGTCTTCAAAGAGCTGCTTTTCGGACAGCTCAACCTGATTGGTCCGGGCGAAAGAAAGCTCTTCAAAAGAGTTTCATCATCCAGAAACACCGGTGGCTGCCATCTCTGCGAAGTGTCCAGGGAGAGCGAAAAGAGGTACGTGATAGCCATAGCGAAGTTCTTCGATTCGGAGAAAATCAGAAAGCTGTATGAAGAGTCCTCCTCCATTCTGTGCATAGACCACGCGAGAGAGGTTGCCGCTTCCATGAGAGCGGCTACGGTCGAATGGTTCGTGACTCTTCAGAAAAGCAAGATCGAATCCGTGATCGAAATGCTCGAAAGGTACATCGGTAAAAACGACTACAGGAACACCTCACCCATAGGCGAAGAGAGAAACGCCTGGCTTACCGCATCCAGGATAATCGGAGAGACCCGGGTCACTGGACGTAACGAATAACGTATTCGCCCGTGTTCACCAGTTCGAATGTCAGGAGATCCAGATATACCTTCTCGGAGATGGCCACACCCAGATAAGGCTGGTCTTTGAGCATGGACACTAGGCTCTCTTCGAGAAACGCCAGCTCCTCGGGGAGTCTTTTCTCATTGACGGGATCGTAAAACCTCAATCCGATATCCTTGTAATAAAGCAGCCGTTCTCCATCGATTTCTACCGGTGAGAAATACGAGTCGCGGTGAACGAGCCGCTTTTCCGGTATATGGTACAGAGAGAGGAGTCTGGGTTCGGGGGCCGTTCCCGTGTCTACCATCAAGACATCGTTCCACAGACCCATGAAGAAGTTCGGGCCGCTCTCTGCGACCAAGACCGATTTGGAAAAGAACCCGATTTTGAGCCCGCCGGTGGGACCGGCCTGGACGACTTTCACCTCAAAGCCTGACATATCAGTTTGCATGAGTTCGTACACCACATAGTCGGAAAAGACATGAGCGCGCAGGAAACGCCAGTCCGAGAAAAACTCCGGCACCTGCGAGCCGCCAACAAGTGCCACCGTAAACGAAACGAATAAGACCAGAATTGCCACGGTCAACATAACTTTTCTCAAGAGAAACACCCCCCGGCTTTTTGCTTCAGAGAATAGACGATCCAAACTGGTAATAGGTTCTCTGAGAGAAAACGAGAAGGCCCCTCACGGGGCCCGTAGAAGAAAGGTCTTACTTTGAAGTGTCCGGGGTGTTCAAGAAAGTTATTGCATTCCGTTTAGGGTGATATCTCCGTTGGATGTTCTGAGAGAAAGATCAAGATCCCTCCAGTTGTTTATTTCGGCTCTCAGATCGTTCTTGTCGATCTTTTCGAAAGAGATCGATCTGAAGCCCTGAACATCAACATTTCCGTTGGATGTAGCAGCAGTCAAAAAGGCTCCTGCGGTCCAGGGAAGCTTGAAATCTATCTTTCCGTTGCTTGTGTAGATCTCCAGTCTTCCGGTCGGAGACGTGAGCAACTTGGCGACTACCGATCCGTTGCTCGTCTTAAAATAATTGTCTCCGTAAAGCTTGCAAAGGTTGATCTTATAACCGCCGTTCGAAGTCACCGAATAGATGCTGCCCTCGAAGCCGGTAATGCTTATGTTGCCGTTGCTAGACTCTATGACGCACTCCCCGGATATCCCCGAAATACTCACCGAACCGTTAGATGTCTTATAAAAGTGAGATTCATACAGTTCCCTCGGAACATAAACGGTCATTGAAACTCCGTAATTTATTCCGCCGGGTCGATCGGTTCTACTGAGCCCTATCTCGAGGGTCTCTCCCAGATTGCTCCAGACAACGTCAAGAGAGTTGTTGAAGGCCTTTACCTGCGAACTGTTCAATCCTGACACGAACTTCGTTCCCGTCACTCTTACGTAGTCCTTCTCCCAGACCAGAACGGTGAGCGAACCGTTTGTACCGGTGACTTTGAGGGCCTTCGTTTCAAGAATATCGATTTCCTTCTCGTACTGACTGTTGATTCTCGTCGTGAAGATCAGCGAGCAGCCCGTCGAAAGAAATAACAGCACAAAAACCAGTGGAATTAAAACCAGTGTCTTCTTCATCGATCTACCTCATATACCCATAGTAATTCTGTACATCTTCGAATGAATCTCGAAAGTGATTTTATCTAAACTCTCGTAATTACGGGAATAACTCTTCTTTTTCATAATAATCATCTCCTTTTTCGGTGTTTGTTATTCTAATCATTGATAATATACTTTATAAAATTCAATTTGTCAATGCTCATATTCATATTTATTTTTTAAGAGCCAAATATTTCTAATTTATCTGTGTATAGTTTGAAAAAGACCCATGAAAGAGAAGATTGCATTCGCAATGCCAGTAACTTCCGGCGGTAAATTTGCTTTCTAATAATGGTTGAGTAGGTTCTTTTTCTCTTTCGAAAGACGGGTCCATGTTCCGGGGAAGGACCAAGGACGGTTCTTCCCGCGAGCAATTTACTTCCCGGTTCGGTCTGGACGGCTCTCTCTTCGGAGGAGCCAGATGTATAGCAGCACTACGGGAAAAACCAGCAATCCCGTTACTCCCAGGGCCAGGGTAGTTGAACTAAGGGCTATCAGGCCGATTATCGGGCCTCCGATTATCTGGCCGAGCGAATCGAACTGTCTGGCCACAGATATTACCGTCGCCCTCACGCCGGAAACCTCTATTTGTCTGTTGATAAAGCTTGCGTAGAGAGGATAATCGTTCCGCCTGGCCACGAAACCCGCCCAGTAGAAGGCCAGGGCCAGCGGGAAGTTGCCGCTGAGGGCGAATCCGATGAAAGCCACGGCCAGGATGGTGTTCAGGATGACCAGGTAGGATAGCAGGAGCTTTGAAGAGTTACGGGAAGACAGTCTTTTAAGGAAAGATAGAACGGCGATGCTCAAAACCATGGCACCGGAGTTTATCACCCCGAACCACAGCACGTAACGTAATCCAAATTCCTCGGTTATCTTCAGATCTTCGAGAAACTTCAGTATCCAGAGTCTGTCGAACCCTTCGCTGTAGAGACCTATCCCCAAACTGATGAAGAGGATTATCGTCAGGCTCGCTGAAGTCCTTATCTGTCCAAGGCCGTCTGCGAGAGTGGAAAGAAAGTCTTTCAGGGGTTTGCCCCGGTGCTTAGGTCTGAACTTGTTCTCCTTCATTATTCGTCTCAGGATCAGGGCGAGGAGGAACATGGAAACTCCCGAAAGAACTATCGGAAAGTTCAAAGCAAACAGTCCGAGGAGAACGCTGGCCCATATTCCCGCGAGCGAGCCGATCTGTTCGAACTGAGCGCCTTTCACAAGCACGGAGTCAAGGTTCTCAATTCCGCTCTCATCGGCGACCCAGGCTATATCGGCGCCACTCAGGAATGTATATCCGGCGCCGGCGATTATCTGTGCCAGAAGGATGGTCCAGAAAAAGGGCAGGCTCCCCTCGAGGATGAAGCTGACACCCAGCACGGTTAGTCCTGTGATGATCGATCTTCTCCTGCCGTACATATCGGCGAAGACACCAGTGGGTATTTCGAAGAGGAGTGCCGAGGTTTCGACCACGGTTCCAACGAGAACCAGCTGGAGAGGATTCAGCCCTACCGATTCGACGAAGTAGATGCCGTTGATGGTGAATACTAGATTGAAGAGAAAATAGACGGAACCGCTGTACAGGTAATACAGTTTTTCTGGCTTCATCGAACCACCGGTCTCCGGAGAATCAATCGCGAAAGACCCTCAGAGAATTCAAAACTGCGAGTAACGCCACACCAACATCTGCAAAAACCGCTCCCCACATGCTGACCAGCCCGAAAGCCCCAAGAACTATGAAGAGCGCCTTTGTTCCTATGGCCAGACATATGTTCTGAAGTATTATACTCCGTGTTCTTCTGGCAATCGCTATCGCTCTCGATACCTGCAATGGAGAATCATCGGAGATCACTATATCGGCCGTTTCTATCGCTGCATCGGAGCCAATCCTTCCCATCGCTATGCCGACGTCGGATCTGGCGATCACCGGCGCGTCGTTTATACCGTCACCCACGAACGCTACCTTACAGCCCGTCCGGGAAGATCTCTCCAGCGTTTCGAGCTTCCCTTCAGGGTTCAGTCCGCCCTCGTACCAGTCCAGGCCAAGCTCACCCGAAATGGCTGCGGCCACATCGGGGGAATCTCCGGTGAGCATCGCGATGCTTGCCAGGCCCTGGTCGCGGAGAGATTCGATCGCCATTTTTGAATCTTCTTTCAATCTATCGGAGATATCGATCGTTCCCGACAGCTTTCCGCCAACTGTAAGATAGATCTTCGACTTTCCCTTCGCAGCCGGGAGAATGGTCGAACCTTGCAGTATTCTTTCATTGCCCAGCGCTATCTCCTTGCCTTCGACGGTCGCGTGAACTCCTTCACCCGGTATCTCCCTGTAGTCGCTAACGGCGAGAAGATATTCTTTTTTGAAACCGATCGAGAAGGCGTGATCGACAATCGATCTGGCGATAGGGTGGTTCGAGTTGCTCTCCACACTCGCGGCGATCAACATCGCTTCCGCCGGCGCCATTCCGTTGTGGCCGGAGATTTCGCTTATCCCGAACCTTCCCTCTGTGAGCGTGCCCGTCTTGTCGAAAAGGACCGTATCTATCCCGGCCAGTGCTTCGAGATAGTTGCTCCCTTTGACCAGTACACCGTATCTGGAAGCCTTTCCGATACCGGCGAAATACCCGAGCGGCACTGATATCACAAGGGCGCAGGGACAGGAAATGACTAACAGAATAAGAGCTCTGTGGAACCATTCGCCGTAATTTCCTCCGGTAAAAAGGGGCGGTACCGTGGCAAGAAAGACGGCGATCAAAACTACTATGGGCGTGTAGATC
>NZ_DAOSEH010000053.1:0-16504 GCF_035363035.1 Mesotoga sp.
CCTTTTGAAGGGGAAGGACTACATCCTTGCTCTCCCCGGAATGTGAGATGGCAAAAACACAGTCGTCTTTCTTGAGCTTTGATAGAGTAATCGCGTTCGTATGAGAATCCGGGCAGTAAATAGCATCTTTTCCCAGAAGGTTGAGCTTGAAGGAGAGGTTGTTGGCTATTGAGCCGGAAACTCCGTAACCAATGCATATTATTCTTCTGCTTTTCTCAATCAGTTCGACGGCTCCGGTTATCACCTGACTGGAGATTTTCTCCATGTTTTCCTTGAGCGCCATTATACAACCATTGAAGATTTTCTTCACCACTGCTCCGGGTGAATCGTCGATTCTTATATCTTCGTACGGATGGTAAAAAGAGGAACCTGCGATTTCGGCAGCCATGGTCACTTTGAATTCATGAAAACTCTCGAAACCCAACTGCCGGTAAAATCTCACGATCGTAGATTCGCTACCGACGCGTGATTTGTTCATAAGTTGAGTAATTGAAAGATTGACCGCTTCTGAGGGGTTTTCGAGTATCGCGTCGGCAATTCTTTTCATTGTAGGAGTGAAGTCATCGCTTTCGCGCTGTATTCTTCCCAGCAGATCGCTGTTGAATGTCACGACTCACCTCCGAAAAAAATTTCTACCATAATATACCATTTAGAGAAAAAGTATTCAAATCTATCTGTTCCATATTTAAGGCAATTAAAGCTATTTGAGCTTGTTTATAGCCTTTTAATCTATAAATGCTGCCTTATCATTAAAAGAATTTAATAGAAAAAATTTCTTTCTATCAATTATGAAGACCCAATCAGAAACGGTCCGTGTGCAGATTGCTTTTCAGGCTGTTATCATTAGTAGTGAACGAAGAAAACTCTGGAGGGAATTATGCTGACGGTATATCTTATGCGTCATGGACAGAGCCAGGCAAATGTAGAGAGAATCTTTGCCAATGGCGACGATGGCTATCCTCTGACCGAGGAAGGGAGAGCTCAGGCCGCTTTGGCGGCTGAATTACTAGCTCTGAAAAATATAAAGAGAATATACACTTCGCCAATTCTGAGGGCAAAGCAGAGTGCCGCGATAGTTGAGAAAAGGCTGGGCATAGAGCCTGTGGTGCTGGATGAGATAAGAGAATTCAGTGTCGGGGAGCTCGAAGGGCAGTTCATTTCGGGAGAGGCCGAATCGGCTTTCATGAGGCTTATGATTCAGTGGATCTCCGGAAACTCCAGCGATAAAATCCCGAACGGAGAAAGTCATCTGGAGATAATGGCCAGAATGAAGAAAGCCATAGATATTATTGTAAGTGAAAATCACACTGGTGAGATTCTACTGGTGAGTCACGGTGGCTTCCTGACTATGACTCTGCCGTTCATTTGCAGCGGGATAGATATCAGGGAGTTCTTCTCGAGACCTTCCTACGGAATCGGAAACTGTTCAATTACCACCGTGAGGGTCAGTAATGGCGCGCAATCCCCATCAATCGAACTGGTGGAATGGGCAAACTCCTCTCATCTGGAGTGAAAGAGAATTTCCCGTGATCCTTAACGGACCTGCCAGTCTCTTAAAAGTTTAAAGCCAGAAATGACTTTTATCGCACTGTTCGACAATGAAGGCGATTCTTGATTGTGGTAAAATTTGGCAGAAGGGAGTCACGGGTTTGTTATGAAAAAGTACACACTTAAAAGCGGGGACATTCCAACTTTTGTGAGTGAAGGACTCGATGAAGAGCAACTGAAGGCTGTCGTAGAATCCTCCGCCCGCTCTTTGATAGTTGCCGGCCCCGGCTCGGGCAAGACGAGGGTCATTACTTACAAGATTGCCTACCTGGTCAGTAAAGGAATTAATCCCGAAAATATACTGCTGGTAACCTTTACCAGAGCTGCTTCTAGAGAGATGATCGAGAGAGCCAGAAGAACCAGCAGCTCGGATTTGAAGGGAATGCTAGCCGGTACTTTTCACCATATTTGCAATTACTTCCTCCGAAAATACTCGGCTGCAGCCGGTCTGAAAGAGAACTTCACTATACTCGACAGAGAAGACTCAAAGGATTTGATAAAGCACTGCAGAACAGAACTTCTGGAAGAACGCAAAGTAATTAACACTTCCACGTTACCATCTGCAGGTGTTTTGCAGGGCATTTATTCTTACTCGGTGAATGTCCTGGCTTCTTTAAGAGAATCGATCACGAGACAGAACAGGAAATTTCTAGGCTCTTACGACGAGATCGAGGAGATCTGGAAGCGCTATGTCAGGGAGAAAGCAGCCCAGAACTGCGTCGATTACGACGATCTTCTACTGATGGCCCTGAAGCTTTTCAACGAGAATCCATCAATTCTTACCCATGAATCGCAAAGGTTCAAATGGATACTGGTCGATGAGTTTCAGGATACCAATATACTTCAATTCAGGCTGGTTGAAATGCTTTCCTCGGTTCACGGGAACTTGATCGTAGTGGGTGACGATGCCCAGTCTATCTACTCTTTCAGAGGAGCCAGATTCGAAAACGTTTACGATTTTTTGAACATGAAGGATTCTCAGATCTTCAAAATACAGACCAACTACCGCTCTACACCGCAGATTGTGAAATTGGTCAATGGGATCTTCCCTGAAAATTCCATAGAGAAGGAACTCAGAGCCGTGAGGCTTGATGGACCGTTTCCTGTAATAGCTGAGACCTGGGATAACCTCGAGGAGGCCTCTTTCGTAGCCCAACGTATTCAGGAACACATAAACGACGGGATCGATCCGGATAGGATAGCCGTTCTATACAGATCGCACTTTCACTCGCTTGAACTCCAGATGGAACTGGACAAGAGAAAAATGAACTACACTCTCTTCTCCGGTCCCAGATTCACCGAAACAGCTCATGTGAAAGATGTACTGGCAATCATGAAAGTTATTCAGAACCCGCTGGATCAGATTTCCTGGGGAAGGGTACTCAGACTCTACCCCGGAGTGGGAAATACCACAGCCTTCCGTATAATACAGGAGATATCCGCAGCCGTAAACGATGGCCATCTTCAGGTTGAAGTTATCAGGTCTCATACGAGCAACAGAGTTAGACTTGAAAACCTGATCGTCCTTCTCGAAGGTCTTGAACCGGATGCACTCCCCGCGGAAGTCATAAGGAGGTTCTACGAGAGCTTTTATGGGGACTATCTGGATGAAAAGCATCAAGACGCGAGAGAGAGGCGCCTGGATATAGAAAGACTTATGGAAATAGCCGGTAGGTACGATTCGCTTGCCGATATGCTCGAAGATCTAGCTGTTAGCGAGAAGATAGATATCGAGAAGGAGTCCGGGGAGCGCACCCCTTCTATAATTCTTACTACCGTTCATCAGGCGAAGGGACTTGAATGGGATGTGGTCTTCGTTCTGGCAGTTAATCCCGGTGATTTTCCCAACTCTATGGCCATAATGGAAGGTTCCCTTGAAGAAGAGCAAAGGATATTCTATGTTGCTGCAACCAGGGCGAAGGATTATCTGTACATAATGAGACAGAAGGGCGGCAGATCGCGTCCCATGATTGGCAACAGATATGTATTCAGGAGCGGGCATGACTTCATCGAGAGGATTCCGGGCGACACCGTCGAGCGGTGGGACATAGGCTGGGATTTTTGATTTTTTATTTTGTCGTCTTATAGATCGCTTCACATAGTCGAAACATGGGAGGGAAACAGATGAATGCTTTGTACTTACCACTGGTAGCAGGTATTATCTCTACGTTATTCGCGTTTATTATGCTGAAGAGAACTCTCGGCTACTCTCCGGGCAATGACAAGATGCAACAGCTTTCCAAGTACATTCAGGAAGGAGCGTCGGCTTTTCTAGAAGAGGAAGCGAGAAAGATATTTCTGGTGGCCGTCATAATAGCCGCCGTTCTGGGAGTTATCTTCCAATCTTTCAAGTATCCTATCGCATTGCTATTTGGAGCTCTTGTCTCGGAGTTGGCTGGAGTTATAGGTATGTACGCCGCCACGAGAGCCAACACCAGGGTCGCAGCCGGGGCAGAACAGGGTCTTTCGAGTGCTTTCAAAGTGGCCTTTTCCAGCGGTTCGGTCATGGGCCTGGCTGTCGCGGGGTTCTCTTTAACTGGCCTGGCCTTGCTTATGTTGATTTTCAAGAGCTCCTTCCTGTTCGAGAACATAACCGACCTTTCGAGAGCCTTCGGTTCGATCTCCTATATAGATGGAGTCATGATTATCAGCTCCTATTCGCTCGGTGCCAGTATGATCGCGCTCTTTGATAGAGTCGGTGGCGGTATGTACACCAAAGCTGCAGACATGAGCGCCGATCTAGTCGGTAAGATAGAGGAACATATAGACGAGGACGACCCGAGAAATCCCGCAACTATCGCCGACAACGTTGGAGACAACGTAGGAGACGTGGCCGGACTCGGGGCGGATATTCTTGAATCCTATGTGGCCTCGGTCGTTTCGGCAATAGTTCTGGCCATCTTCATGAAGTTCGCCGATCACGGCACAATGACCGAAGCACAGTATTACGGGTTAATACTTCTTCCTGTCCTTATAGCCGGTGTCGGCGTTCTGGCATCGCTCGTAGGGGTTCTGGTCGTGGCCAACATGAAAACAAAGGATGCACAAAAAAGCCTCAGTTTCGGGAATTTCTTCACCGGTGGGCTCGTTCTGGTATCGGTGGCAATCGTCATAGGCATAGCGGCACCGGATTATCCTTTCAAAGATTCCTTCATCATCGGTCCGGGTTTCGTTTCGAAATGGAGATTATTCTTCGCCATCGCCTCGGGCCTTATTGCAGGTATAATAATCTCCAAGCTCAGTGAATACTACACTTCCGATCAGTACAAACCCACAAAGAAACTCGCCAAAGACACCCAGAGCGGTGTCGCGATAAACATCACCGGTGGTCTGGCGCTGGGTATGGGAAGCACTATCTGGCCGGTCGTAACGCTTGCCCTCGCGATTCTTGGAGCTTACTGGTCGGCCGGAGTTTACGGAATCGCCATAGCTGCGCTGGGAATGCTGTCGTTTGTGGGTTACATAGTTTCGGTCGATTCCTACGGACCGGTTGCAGATAACGCCGGTGGCATAGCGCAGATGGCCAACCTCGATCCGAAGGTTAGAAAGCTGACCGACAGGCTGGACTCGGTTGGAAACACCACAGCAGCCATAGGGAAGGGATTCGCCATCGGCTCGGCCGCTTTCGCCGCCCTTGCGCTTATCGTCTCGTACATCTGGGGTGCCGCCGATACGGCCAACGAAATTGTGAACAACCCGATCATCAACCTGGTGGAACCTTACACCTTGATAGGAATATTGATAGGAGCTATGCTTCCCTTCTTCTTCACCTCGCTGTTGATAAAGGGTGTCTCCGACACCGCCAATCTCATGATCGTAGAAATTAGAAGGCAGTTCAAAGAGAACCCCAAAATCAGGACCGGAGATGCAGTGCCAGATTACAAGAGGTGCATCGAGATAACTACCAAGGGAGCCGTGAGCAGAATGCTTACTCCCGGAGTTGTAGCCATCGCATCGCCGTTCGTAATCGGTCTTCTGTTCGGAAGGTCTGCAGTTGCCGGCCTGCTGATTGGCGGGCTTGCAAGTGCCATTATGATAGCTCTCTTCACCGCCAATTCCGGCGGAGCCTGGGATAACGCGAAGAAATACATTGAGACCGGAGAGTTCGGCGGCAAGGGTACCCCCACCCACGAGGCGGCCGTTGTAGGAGATACTGTCGGCGATCCTCTCAAAGATACCGTAGGCCCCTCCATGGATATACTGATCAAATTGATGTCGGTCGTATCGCTGGTCTTTGGCTCTATCTTCCCGGCCGGACCTTTCTTCATGTGATACGGATTTGAAAAGATAGCGCGGCCGTTTATGGCCGCGCTATCTTTATTTGAAAGATGAATCAGAAACCGCCAGTTCCGCCTCCACCTCCACCTCCGCCGGAGCCCCCTCCGCCGAAACCTCCACCGCCCGAACCACTCGAGGAAGCCGTCCTGACCGATGTAGTTAGAGTGTTGAAAGAGTTGATTGCATAAGCCGTCACCGGGTAATAGATGAAGGGATGGCGACTCTGCTCGCGCCAGATGTCTTCGGGAACTATCCTGTTTAGATTCTTTCTCACGGTATCGGCTATACCCAGAGCCGTAGCATAGACCAGATACTCTTCCCAGAGGATTATCGATTCGGGTGGTTTCTCGTTTAGCAGGGAGTAATCCTCAAGATATCTCTTAAGACCCATCCATTTGAGATAGAAAACTCTTCCCTCGGGCGTCCAGCGACCAAAAACGTCTCTGGGCATCATGAAGACAACGAAACTGGTAGTCCACAGTGCTCCATAGAATACAAGCGAAAAGAGGCGCAGATGAGAGATCGCCGGGTTCGAATGTACCATGAGCATCAATATCGAAAGTAGAAGCATCAATGTAGAATAGCCTTTGGCCATAGAGTTGCCCCTTGTGTCAAGGAGTTTTTTGGATTTCACCGTGTTGTTCACCTTGTCTTTGTAAACGCTTAGATCAGAAGTGAAGGTTCTGGCTTTGGACTGGCTTTTTGTAGCTTTTTTCTTGACATCTGAAAAGTCGAAGAGATCGTTTTCGTCGTACTTGTCGAGGAACTTCAAGAAAGCAGCCTCTGTCGGCCTCAGATCTGAAGAATCCCTGTTCTTTATGAGTATTCCATCGACTTTGTCACCCTTTCCCCTTTCGAAGTCTATGTAATTCTTCCTGTACAGCTCCATCATCACCGAACCAATACCGTCGTTGTCTACCACTCCGGCCATATTCTTCACCGCCGCGTTTACAACATCGGCAGCGTCGTCGGTCGGTAATTCGCGCTCGTAATCACCGAAGTATCCCACCTCGTGTTCCCTGCCGTACTTTCGAAACGCTACGAGCAATACAAAAGGTGTGAACAACACTACGGCAATCGGTACAACCCACTGAGAAACTATCCTGAGAAGAGAGTCCTTTCTCTCGGCGCTTTCCAGGAATTTGCTATCGAAAACACCGCCCGTGGCCAGATTTACCTGTTTCATAGTCGATGTTGCCTGTAGTGGTACTACGGCTCTGAATTCGACATAGGATTTTGGGGGGACATCTTTCATCTCCAGCTCGTAGACATTCCCCGATCTTGTCACGACTACGGCCGGATGAGTGTAGAAATTAGTGATTTGCATACCTTCCGGGAAAATGATCGTCGCATTTACATTTTTGACCCAGCTTGCCGTATCCTCACCCCAGACCTTTCTGAAGATCTGGGCGACATTTGTACCGATCTCTACGGCCCTTCTAACCGTGTAGCGATAAGTGACAGTCACACGATCCTGCCCACCGGAGGGTTCTACACTGGAGGAGTTATAAGGCACGAACCACAATCTGATCGACCTGGAACTCGCGCCTCCCATACGTTCGATGTATTTTATCTCTTTACCGGTAGCGGTCACTTCGATCTCGCCGTAAAGGCTACCCGCACGATCGGCCGGAAGTTCTCTGTAGATTCCCCTGTAAGGTTTTTTGAAACGGTAGTCGATCGTTTCGGTTACCGTCAGCAGGCCGTCTCTGTCTATCTCCATGAGTACCTTCACATTCTCGATTTCAGTGATCGAGGAAAAGCTTTCGCCGAGGCCTTCACTGAGAATCAAGGAAACGACTCCCCACGAGATTATCCCAATTATTACACCGATAATCAAACGAAGGACTATCTTCTTCATAATAATCTCACCTCCAGTTGAATTTTACATCACCTGGCGGCTTGCAGGACTCTCTCATAATTTTCTCTTGAAATTTCCTTTCCCCGTTTCAAATGGACGTTGATTTTTGCTCATTCACTCGACTTCATCAGATATCTTTACTCAATCGGTCGTGAAATCAGCGGTAGTGAAAGTACAGATCACCATGTTGCCCTCAGTCTCCGGAGGACCCGAAACAGGTGTGATCTCTATTCTGTATTCCGTTCCCGGTTCGAGCAAAAGGCCCGTCTCCACCGCAGTTTCTTTACCCTTCCACGCGAATAGTTCTATTTCACCGCGAAAGAGTTTGACGAAAAATTCGAGGTTTTCGGCCTCTTCGGCGCTTTTTGGTTCTATTTCAAAGAGAATTATCAGAGGAGTCGAATAGGGAAAATCCATCTGACCGTTGTACGGCGAGATAAACCCCGGTAAAATCCAGCTCAAACTTATCCATTGTTTTAGAGCCATTGCGTGTGCGTTGCATTTGGCCCAGGCCTCAATTTCATCTTCGTTGGTGTAGCAGAATTCACGAGAATAAGTGAACGAGGCCTTTCCATCTTCACCCGTTTTGACTTCCGTGTCTTCGACGTTGGGATTGCCTATCACGGCGAAAGTTACTGTGGTTCCTTTAGCCGGAGTCCCGTCGGCTCTGACAACGGTTACCTCGACGGTATGAACGCCCGGAGAGATATTGACATCGTACTCAGGGGTGATCGTCATAGAGTAATCGCATTCGCACTGGATATCGGCGGCCGCCATTATCGCATCCATGTGCTGCGTCAACGGTTGAGCACCATTCCAGGTCTGTGCCATGATGCTAGGAGGGCTACCCTCCGGCTGGGGGTTGTCGTTGACGTAATTTCCATCTTCGTCGTAATGATATTCATCGTCAAGTCCCATCAGGTGTCCTATTTCGTGCGCTACCACCGGCCCGCTGTCTAGATTGTCCCACTCCCCGGTCGTTGTTTCAGTTGAACCTGGTGTCGGAAGGGGCGTCGCAACCCATGAAGTGTGAGCACTGCTGACTTTTTTCACTTCGATAACATGGACTCCTTCAGGGGGATCTTCACCCTCTTCAAGCACATCGAAGTCGAAGTCGAAGGTAACCGTGCAACAACCGTTTCCCCACTCCCTTGAACCGGTCGGGCCGTTCCAGATCTCCTCGGCCTGAGTCTCCCAGGTCTCCACGAGAGTATCTGTAGCGCCCGTACCTTGAAAGACAGCCGTGACCGTTACGGTATAGTCGCATGGACCTCCCGTCACGCTGGTAGTTTGCTCTTCGTATCCAGCCAGCGGATATTCAAGTGGATAGTAGGTGTTCAAGATTACAAGAGAGAAATCCGACAATCTCTGCGGTGGTACCGAAAAGCTCATAGGATTATCGTCGGCAAGCATCGCTTCCAGCACGGCTTTCCCCTTCTCATCTCCGTTGAGCAGGAAAGCTACGGCTATAAGAACCTTAATCGTGGAATCAGGATCAGAAAGATACTCCTCCAGCTCTTCGAGCGTACCGCTGTCCAGCGGGCTTCTCTGCAAAGCATAAGCTGCCGCCCATCTTTCTAGATAGCTTCCCTGAGAGAGTAGTTGGAGGAACTTATCGAGATTGCCTTCCACCAGAGGCAGAAGCTCTTCTGCATGATAAAAACTTAGCGGTACCGAGGGGTCCAGCTTTTCAATAGCCTTCTCGATATGGTTTATTTCGACGAATTTCGCTTTTACAGTTCTGTCTCTATCCATGAGAACTGTGGTTTCCGTTGCATCTGCTGTGGCCACACCGCCCTCCCAGCTATCGAATTCCCAGCCGGAATCTGGGTATGCCCTGACCGTTGCGTTTACGTTCTTACCGAACTGGTGAGTTCCGATAGCCGGATCGGTCGTTCCGTTACCCTCCTTCTGCATGGTGAGCGTGAAAGTGTTTTTCAATGGACAGCTGGTGAAAAAGAAGATAAAAAAGAATATTGAAAACAACAACAAACGAGCTTTCCTCATTCGTAAGCACCCCCTTCTTTTGAGTGCGATCGAGGACGACACAAATGCGAGAGGAATTCGAAACGGCTGAGTTTGCCTGTTCAACTCAAGTATACTACTTCAGTCTATAATGTAATATAGTGTTGGACTCTCACGTGCCAATATGCTTAGTTTACACCGACCGGGAGGTATGGTTTGTTCAGAAAACTCAGGAGAGACGATAGAAAGCTTTCGCTAGAAGAAGGTAGAGATATATTGGAAAGGGGGATTTTTGGAGTTCTTTCAACCCTGGGAGAAGATGGCTATCCCTATGGCACTCCGCTTAACTACGTATTTGATGACGGCCGCATATATTTTCATAGCGCCTGCGAAGGCCACAAGATAACCAACATAATGTTCAGCAGTAAGGTTTCTTTCTGTGTAGTGGATTTTGTTGAAATACTTCCATCCAGTTTTTCAACCAACTACAAAAGTGTTGTGGCTTATGGAATCGCCTCGTTGGTGGCCGAAGCTTCAGAGAAACTGTACGCTTTGAAAAGACTCGTTGAAAAGTACTCACCCGATTTCGAAAAAGAAAGTGAAGACGTATCCAAGAGGTCTTTGAATACGACCTGTATAATCAGGATCGATATACAGCATATCTCTTGCAAAGGACATATTGAAGTATAGTGAGTGTTTTTATGCGTTTTTGTGTGCCGCTTCGGACTTGATATAATTCCGTTGATCGAAATGATTGGAGGCGATTGTTGTGAACAAAGAAACGCTGTTCAGAATAGCTATAGGTTCAATCATGGTGCTGTTCGGTTTGCTGATAATACTCGTACCTTCCTTCACTGTAAATCTATGGTTGCTCTTCGTATGGGCACCGGCTATTTTTATGGAGTACAGGGCCGTTACCGGAGGAGATAAGGGACTTTTCGTACCTGGAGGCATATTACTGGTCATTTCGTTGATATTGACTCTAAATGTGATCTTCCCGAATTTCATTGCCGCCGGTGGCTGGGCTCTGTTCATAATGGCGCCTGCAGTTGGACTCTTCCAGCTTTTCATTGCCGAGGAGAAAAAAGATTCAGGTCTACTGTTCGCCGCTTCCCTTCTAGCAGCCATTTCCGTGTTTTTCGTGTTAATGAATGTAGCCCCAAAAGCCATGGGAATCTTCGTTGGTCTGGTGCTTCTGGCAATTGGAGTGTTCGTTGTTTTTAAAAATATCAGATCGAACAAAAGATAGGAGGTAATCAATGAAAGCCATGATCCTGGCCGCAGGTGCCGGAACACGATTGAAACCGCTCACCAACAAGATTCCAAAACCGATGCTTCCGATAGTCGAGAAACCTGTAATCGAGTTCATAATAGAGCTTCTCGCCCGTCATGAAATCAAGGAGATCATGATAAATATTTCACATCTCGGCTGGGTTATGCAGAACTACCTCAAAAGCGGTTACAGGTATGGAGTGAAGATAGGATACTCTTTCGAGGGCCATTTCGAGAAAGGTCAACTCGTGGCCGATCCGATCGGCTCGGCCGGGGGTATGCGAAGAATACAGGACGGTTCTGCTTTCTTCGATGAAACCTTCATCGTGGTCTGTGGGGATGCGGTCATAGATTTCGACTTAAAAAGAGCTCTCGATTTTCATAACTCCAGAGGTTCGATCGCAACTATACTGACCAAAGAAGTTCCGAACGAGCAAGTCTCCAATTACGGAATAGTGGTGAGCGATTCGCAAGGCCGTGTAGGTTCCTTTCAGGAGAAGCCGCCTCTGGAAAAGGCCGGATCTAATATGGCCAATACAGGCATCTACATCTTTGAACCGGCCGTTTTCAAGTATATTCCTTCCGGAACGTTTTATGACATAGGCAGCCAGCTTCTCCCGGATCTCGTGAAGAGAAAAGAGTCTGTATATTCTTTCACGGCCGAAATGGAATGGTTCGATATCGGCAGGAATTCCGATTACCTGTCGATATTGGGTCAGGCTCTTCTGGGAAAGATCAAGGGATTCAAGCCGTCGGGGAAGGAGATTACTGCGGGGTTATGGAAGGGAATCAGCTCGGTAGTCGAGAAAACGACCAGAATAATCACACCTGTTTTCATAGGTTCCAATACCAGAATCGAAAAGAACGTGAGACTCGAAGGGCCAACAATGATAGGTTCCAACTGTGAAATCTGCGAGGGGGTCGATCTCAGCAACGTCTTTGTTGGAGACTACACGAGGATAAAGACGGGATTCAAAGGTAAAAACATACTCATCACTCCCGACTTTTTCATAAGGTCGGACGGCTCAACCGGCTCGATTTCGGAAGGTCCTTACGCGGAATTCATTTCCGATACCAGAAATGTGGATATCCGTTGATCTCTTCGAAAAAACGCTCCAGTACGCAGTGTGTTAGAATCTGAAAGTGTTGCCAGTCTTTAAATTGGAGTGTCGATCGATGTTGAAGATATCCAGATTATCCAGTACCAGAGACGTTAAGGATTTCATTTCTCTGCCCACGAAGATTTACAAGGACTACCCCCTGTGGGTGCCACCGTTCAGGCATGAGATGAAAGCTATCATGAGAGGCAAGGGATCGGCCCTGTTTGCGAACGGCCCACACGAATTTTTCCTTGCAAGAGAAAACGGGAGTGTTGTCGGCAGGATCGCCGTTGGCATAGAACAGACGATGAACAGAGAAAAGAGTGTAGATCACGCTTATTTTACACTCTTCGAGTCGATAGACTCTAAACCAGTGGCCGATGCGCTTTTGAAAACGGCAGAAAGCTGGGCAAAGAACAGAGGAATGAAGTTCCTCAAGGGTCCTGTATCACCAACCAACGGTGACGACTTTCGGGGGTTACTGGTCGATAACTTCGAAGATACACCGGCGATATTGATGCCTTACAATCCGCCTTATTATATAGATATCTTCAAAGAGTACAAAGTGTATCTCAAGTATCTCGCTTTCAACTACAATCTTGAAAACGTGATTTCCGAAAGAGAAATCAAGGGAACCGAGATAGCCATGCGACGTTACAACTTCTATGTGGAAGAGGCCAACTTCAGACACATCAAAGATCTTGCGCGGGATATTCACAGGGTAACAGTCGAGGCAATGCCGGACTGGGAGGAAGACGTAATCAAGCCCACATTCGAGGAAATATATCAGGCGGCCAGGACGCTTAAGCTAGTTGCCGACAGTAGAATGGTTATCATCGCAAGATCTGAAGGCCGACCGATAGGTTATTTCGTAGCGTTTCCTGACTTCAGCCCGATAGTGAGAGAGATCGGTGGTAAACTATTTCCTTTCGGCTGGTACAAATTCCTTACAAAGAGAAAGACCATAGAACGGGTGCGTGCGGCCATACTCTTTGTCGTTCCCGAGTTCAGGAACAGGGGAGTTCCTTCTGCGATGTTCGTGAAGGCTTACAACAACGTGAGAGAGATGGGGTACAGGAAAATAGAAGGTTCATCGGTTAGCTGGATGAACTCGACGATGATCGCCAACGCCCTCAGGGCCGGTGGAGACGAGTATAAGCATTATATAGTCTTCGGAAAAAGCCTGATCAAAAGGCCGCTGAGTCTCAGAGAGATATACGGTTACGCCGCGGATCGTTTCATTTCGAAAGAGCGAGTCTTCGCCTGAACTTTTCCAAAAACTCCGTGAAATCAGGCGACTCGACACCGCTGTATGGAGATTTCTCGGACACATAGGCAACTAAAAGAAGTAGTTTCCGGTATTTTGTGAGGAACTGGATGGATCGCTCCTCTATGTAGAGAGGCGGATCCCAGGAGCGCTTCACTTCCTCCAGGATCAACCCTGGCGTGTAAGGCCACAATCTATCGATCCCGAGAAAACCGGCCAGCACCTCAAGTATCTTCATAACGGTCAGCGAGGGGGATGTTAACTCGCACCCCATAACCGTCTCCAGCCAGGGAATTAACTGCCGATAATAATGATACTCTGCCGGAGCCTTTTCTACCGCTTCAAGACCGACGAGCGCCAGCGCTTCGCACCTTGACACAAGATCAAGGCATAAAAAACGATCGGCAAGCGGATCACCGTCTCCAAAAATGAAGTATCTATCGCCTACAAGCTTTCCGAAGGTTTTCATAGCGTCAAGATAACCACAGATCGCGTACTTCACGGAGATTTCACCGTCGAAAGTCATAACGGTGCCGTACTGCTGTGACGGTTCCAGGAGAGTCACTTCCATTCCCTCGTTGAAGAGATTGACGTATGCAAGAGAATCACCGATTCTCAATCCCATCACATCGACGGCCACGACCTCTTTGAAACCCCTCTCTCTGGCCATGAAAAGCGGAATGTTCGAATATACGCCGCCATCTATGAAGAGCTCATTACCGATCTCCTCTCTCTTGAAAGCCGGAAAGTTAGCGCTGGCAAGAACATAATCCACAAGAAGGCCTTTGGGACAGTTTTCTTTGTAGATTACAAATGGCCTGACATCGCTCAACGAGTAAGCGACCACACCGAAGTCCATTCGGCTTTTTCGTATTTTCTCCTCGCTTATTAGTTTTTGGAGCTTTTCCCGCAAAGGCGAGACGTCTATCCCCCCCTTAGCCGTAAGTAATCTCAACGCTGAGGCCAACTCTAAAGTATTAAGGGAGAAAAACTTTCCCTGGAGAAGATCGTAGAGCTCCGGAGAGGCTTTCATCAGCTGCGTATAGTCCATACCGTACCAAAAATCCCTGGTTGCTTCATAGCCTTCGCTGATTATACCCGCGGCGTTTATCGCTCCCACTGATGCACCGAAGATCCCCTCAATCTCTATATCCAGATCCAGGAGAGCTCCGTAAACACCGACCTGATAGGCTCCACGTCCCCCGCCTCCGGAGAAAACAACCGCTACAGTCAAAAGGCTTGAAAGGAACAGGGTACAGAATATCGCGAGCAATAAAAACCTTTTCAACCGGATACACCTGCCAATGTCTGTTTGATCGAATCCGTTGATGATATTATAATACATTGAAGAAAATGACCGACAGTTGATCGGGAGAATGTTAATCTTTCCATCACCAGTGGAAGAGGCTTATCTCTTATGATTGATAACGTCAGTTAAGCTAACTTGTGGAGTGGTGCAGTTGATAAGGTATTTCTTGAAGCAAAACTGGTACAGATACCTAATCGGTATCCTTTTTTTGATCTCCGTCGACACACTCATGCTTATAACACCCAGAATCATGGGAAGTATAGTCGATGAACTAAGGAGCGGCGTCCAGGATATGGAATACATTGGGCTCCTTATACTGGCAGTTATAGGTGTCGCCTTCGGGTTGTTCATAACACGTCTCTTCTGGCGTGTATTCATAATGGGATCGGCCAGGAGATTCGAATACTACGCCAGGAAGACGCTTTTTCAAAAACTGCTGGACATGCCCCCAACTTTCTACGACAAGACGAGGGTGGGAGATCTGATGGCCAGATTCACCAACGACGTCAACGCCGTGAGGATGGCGATGGGGCCGGCGATAGTCATGACGATAGATTCGATCTTCCTCATATCCGTCACGATAATAGCAATGGGCTCCTTCACCAGCTGGGAGCTCACATGGATTGCGATCATCCCCCTGCCCCTTCTAGCGGTGGTATCGACATTTTTCGGCAGAATCATTCACAAGAGGTTCAAAAAAGTCCAGGCTGCCTTTTCAAACCTGACCGACACGGTCGAGGAATCTGTCTCCGGCGCCAGGTTGATAAAGAGTTACGGTATAGAAGGATTGAGAAACGATACATTGAGCGAGAAATCCGACAGCTACGTTCAGGAGAATATAAAGTTGATAAAAGTGTGGGGAATGTTCTTTCCCCTAATACAGATGCTATCCATGCTCGGTTCGGTGCTGGCAACGCTTTTTGGAGGGCAGATGGTGGTTCTTGGCCAGCTCACACTCGGAGAATATGTCACCTTCACATCATATCTGGGAATGCTTATCTGGCCGATGACGGCCTTCGGGTGGGTAATTAACATGGTTCAGCGAGGACGTGCTTCTTATAAAAGGTTGCTGGAGGTACTTGAAGAGAAGAACAACATAGTTGTCGAAGATCCAGTATCGCTCGAGGATTTCAACGGCCATATTTCACTGAAAAGACTCACGTTCACATATCCTACCGGAAATCGTCCAGTTCTCCATGATATAGATTTCGAAGTGATCCCCGGTTCAAAGGTCGCGATAGTTGGAACCACCGGATCTGGCAAATCTACACTGGCGAAATTGATCGCCCGTCTCTACCCGGTGGAAAAGGGAATGCTTTTCATCGATGGATACGATATAAACCGTCTTCCACCTGAGGTCATAAGAGAGAGGATTGCCTACGTTCCGCAGGAGACCTTTCTCTTTTCGGAAACGATAAGGAACAACATAAGGTTCGGTAATATGAAACTCACCGATAGCGAGGTGGAAAAGTACGCGGCCATAGCATCGATTCATGAGGATATACTGGGCTTTCCCAAAGGTTACGACACACTTGTTGGAGAAAGGGGAGTGACGCTTTCCGGTGGCCAGAAGCAGAGAGTGGCCATCGCCCGAGCTCTTATCAAACAGACGCCCATTATTGTTCTGGACGATTGCCTCTCAGCCGTCGATACGGAGACCGAGAAGAAGATACTCGACTCCCTGAAAGACTCACAGGGGAAACGTTCGATAGTGGTTGTCTCCCACAGGCTCAAGGCCGTAGTAGATGCCGATACGATTTATGTCATGCACGAAGGAAAGATCGTTGAGAGAGGTACGCATCACGAGCTGGTCGAGAATGGAGGCCTGTACCAGCGTATGTACGAACGTCAGATGATAGAGGAAAAGCTCAAGGAGGATTAGCGATGGCCCAAAATGTATATAG
>NZ_DAOSEH010000054.1:0-16444 GCF_035363035.1 Mesotoga sp.
GCAGACATGAATTCGTCTATTCCATATATCCGCACGGCGGGAGCGATCTGCTGGGAACCCTCATAGAGGGCGAGAGCATCAACAGAGACCTCCTGACCATCGAAGGAAGACTCAGGCTCGAAAGACCGTTCATCGAAATGGGTGCGCCGACCATCGGCATTATGGCCCTGAAACTGGCAGAAGAGGGAAGCGGGAAGGTCCTGAGGGTGGTCGAACTTCTGGGCGCCAGAGGAAGGGCTCACATAAGAACCGCTTTCAAGTTCAAACATGCCTGGCTCTGCAACCTGCTCGAGGAGAGGATCGAACCTCTCACGACCGACGGGGAAAACGTCGCCCTAGATTATGAACCGTTCGGGATATACACCATTATGTTCGAGGAGTGAAGGTGAAGATAGACATGTGTCTCTTCAAGTAGTCGAGGATTGACTCCAGATCCTCGATTTCGACGGTGTTTTCGCCGTCCCTTTCGCGATGAAAGGCGAACCTTGGATCCATATGGACGATGACTCTATCGCGGCGATTCTTGAGTTTTACGATTCTTTCGACGAGGAGAGTTTCCTCTCTTTCGAAGCCGTCGAGAAGATCGTAAAGCTCTTTTCTGAAAGGTCTGGGGCAGCTCTGGCGAACGAATTCCCGGAAGCTTTTGATCGTGAATCCGCTGTTTCTCACAAGCTTGGAAGCTCTTATTATAGCGCTCTCAAAGAGAGAATCCCTCAAAACCTGATCCTCGACCTTTTTCAAGAGCTCTATCTGGTGCGCGAGAGTCTTCACTTCCCTCTCCAGTACGGCTAACCTCGCCAGATAACCTTCTCTCCTGTCGATTTTGATTAAAGACAGTATATCCATATACAGGTTTATTCACCTGCGGCCAGCCGGAAGAGATGGAGGTTCATAACCCGGCTCCGGTAACGGACGGTGAGATCCTGACTGCAGACAGGGCCGAAAGTATAAAGCCCGTCGTACAGACCAGTATCATCCCTCGGTATCCCCAGATGGATATCAAGCCTCCCATGATAGCGACGGAAACAGCCTGTGAAAGTATCATGAAAATACTGTTGACGCCGAACGCGATCCCTATTTCGTGCGGCTCTACGAGTTTTGTCAGGGTCGCCGAACTCAACGAGTAATAGAAGCCAAGGCCGAGCGAGAAGAGAAGAAAGACGATTACACCGGCATAACCGGCGTCAGTTCCCCTTATCAATTTCTCGTAAAGGGCCGAGTAGAGGCAACCGATCGAAGCGATAACCGATATTGAAACTACCAGCAAACGTTTCTCTCCAAAAGCCTTTGCAGTAACGGCCGTGAAAAAGGAAGTAACTCCCGATAAAAGCGTCGAAGCGCCGAACCATGCAGCGGCCGTTGAGAGAGACATAGAAGCCTCTGAAGAGAGGAAGGATGTTATGAAAGGGAAGAGACCGCCGATGGAAAACCACGCGAAGAACTGCATAGAAAAGAAGAAAAAGAGCGCCGGTTTCGAAATGGTTTCGACAACCGATCTCAGACTTATCTTTTCGACAGGACCGGACCGCTTGAAATACTCGCGGCGTGGCGCAGAAAGCAAAGGAAAGATGAAGGGCAACAATACACCGGCAGAAAGGGCGAATAGAGTTACGTCGGTGCCCGTATCGTATAATCGGTTTATCACTAGCGAGGCCGCAAAACCCGAAACGTTCACCACGCCCATCACCGCTCCGAAGCCACGGTTAGCCCCGGAGGCTCCGGCCCGGTCGGCCACCAGCGATGAATACGGCCCCAGAAAACTGTACGCGCAAAAGGCCAGTATGATTCCTCCAAAGGCTGAAGCGACGGAGTTGTTGACTATCAGCAGAAGGGTGCCGGAAAAAGAGAGCACGACCAGCCCGCCTATGAAGGGGAGCCTCTTTCCGATGTAGTCGCTCCACAACCCTATCAACGGGCCGGCAGCGGCCGCAAGCAACATGCCCGCAGAGACTATGAAGCCTGAAACGGCCGGCGTAAAGCTCTCTTTTAGCAATGGTATGAGGAGCATATTGACTATGCTGAATACAAATCCTATCGTCACGCTTCCCAGTATCACGCCGTACATCTCACACGCTCTTCCTTCTCTTTTCGATCATCTCCGCGATTTCTGAGAGATCCAGTCGATTGACGTTGAGCACCTCTTCGACTATTTCCTCAGGTATGTTATGATCCCCCGAGTGAAGCGCCGACAAAAGACCTGCGAGGGCCGCGATCGTATCGGTGTCGCCGCCAACCGAAGCGCCCATTCTTATTGAAAGCCAGACATCTCCCTTCGCTACGGAAAAAACCGCCAGAGCGGCCGGCACCACTTCGTTGGCCGGCAGTCCCGTTCCGTTCAGGTAGTATATCGTGTCGAGGATCTCGTCGATCTCACTCTTATCGGCGAGCAGTTCGATCAAGAACTTGATCTTCCAGGCCGACGAAGCGCCCACGTAATTGGGAGTGTCGAGGTCGTTTGTGCAGGAGGCGCCTTCCAGAGAGGCTTTCAGAATCTCCTCGACGCCCGCGCCCCCGGCCGCCGCATCGACGGCAAAGCCCATCGCGAGTGCGGCCTCGACCGCGAGATTGGTGTTGTGGGTGGGAAGAGAGCAGTTGTATATGTCCCTTGCCAGCTTTTCCGGCGAATCGTTTTTACTGCACAGAGCAGCAGCTGGCGCTCTCATCGCCGCCCCGCAGGTCGTTCCGCCTCTCCCGGTCTTGCGAGGATCTTCGCCGCTTTCTATCGCTTTCAAGGCCTTCAAAGAGCTTGGACCTATGTAGCCCCTGGAGTCGGCCGCGGTCTCTCTGACCCAGCATATGAGGGCGTTAGCCGTGCCTTCGACCGTTATCTCTCCGCTTTTGCAGTAGACGTCGATGAGATAGAGGTTCTGTTCTGTGTCGTCGGTGATCGATCCCTTCCTGAGGTTTGGATGGATGGGGGAAACCACCGGATCGAGAAGCTCCGAAACGAGTCCGAACCTGCGTACAGTGTCTCTCGTCATAAACTCCGTGGGCATGCCCATGGCGTCGCCGACGGCCAGGGCCTGAAGAGCCTTAAGATATTTGTTCAACTGGCTAATTCTCCTTTCTAATCGAGGGTTGGTCTTACGCTTTTCACAGCTCCTTTGAGGCATCTGACAGAGACCGTTTCGTTGATTTTGTAGCAAACATTGCCATCGGCAATCAAATAAGAAGACAGACCGTCGATTTCAATCAAATCGTTTTCGTCGAAAAGTATATGTTGAATGCAAACGGCGCTATCTGGACCTTCCAGTTGCGAGTCGATCACGATAGTATCCATAACCGAAACGGCCGCTCCGGACGAAAAATAAGGTGCCCAGCATAAAGCGCCGGTTACGGCCTTCCCCGCGTAAAACTCCTTTTTGAACAGGGGAGATACGACTATCTGCGATACTTTGAAAGGTGGTGGTGGAACGGGGCGGCCGTTCTTGAGGATCCTGAAATTCTCTGTGGCTATACTTTCCGATGGTCTGATCTCTATCTTCGAGAGATCTCTGATGAAATCGGCCGCACTCAGGTTGACCATTTTCCCGTCAATGGTTCCGAGAAATGTGTCGCCCACGACGATATCGTTGAAAGCGTAGCAGTTTTTTTCCCGGCTGCCTTTCGCAATCAGCGCCGTAATGCTTTCGATGCGCAGGTTTTCGGGACTGAACTTCCTCAACCGATCGATATCGTACCCGATCAGTGGGCCAACGTTTGCGGTGCCTCCGGCTATGCCCATGAGGGGAGTCTGCAATCCATTTTCGATTAGAAAAGAGGCGATGTGGGCGAGAAAACCATCCCCGCCCACACCGATCACGAGATCCGTGTTCCTTTCAAAGAAACCGGTGAGGTATGCTTCGAGAGTCTCTACGAAAGATACCCTGGAAGTTCGCACCACACTAATGTCGGCCTTCTTCAGCAGAATTTCGCCGAAATCGATTTCGCCGGTGAACAGAGTGTGACCTTCGAACCTGTCCAGAATCTCGCCAGCTATCGCAGCGAATCTATCGCTTTTTCCGGCGCCGGGATTGAACAGTACCGAGACTCTCAACAATCTGCCTCCTTCAAAGAAAGATATCCAGAGATTTTCTGGCCAGCCTCAGCTTCGCTTCCACATCCTCCTGATAGTGACGGTAAGCCGGTTCAAGGACGTAGATACCGCTGTAATCTATCTCCTTGAGGGCCGAGAGTATGGCTTTCCAGTCGCCCTCGCCCTGCCCCGCCGGAATGTGTTTTTGATCACCGGCGTGGTCGCTCAGATGAAGATGGATAGGCCTTGCCAGCCTTATGAAATACGCCGGATCAATTCCCGCCTCCCAAGATTCGGTTGTATCTACCATCGGAAAAGCGTTGACGTGATTTATCTTTTCCAACGATTCAAGAAGACCTTGCGGCGTGTCACCGAGCGTGCTGGGGTTGTTTTCGACTGCCAGCCTTGCCCCGGCAAGCTTGAGCTTATCGGCCAGAGTTCTCAAAACTTCGATTACAGGTTCCTCGAAAAGACGAGCCTTGATCGCGTCCATCTTCGGTAAAGCGTGAACCACAACTACCTCGCTTTTCATAATCTCCGCCGATCTGGCCATCTCTTCGGCCATGATCCGGGCCTCTTTCATCATTCCCGGATATGGGTTGTAGAGAACGGAGAAAAAGACGAGCGGGAAATGGATGGAGCTGACCCATATTCCCGTTTTGGCAGTTTCTTTCGCGAATTCCGGTTTCGTCTCTTCCATGCATTGAGGCATCAGTTCGGCTTCACCGTAACCTGTCTTCCCGAGTAGAAAGAGCGCCTCAAGGCTCGGCCTGGGATAAAGTGCGGCAGTCGAGAACGAGATCCTCATTCCAGATTTGCCTCGATCTCTGCCTTGAGATCACTGGTTAAAGTTTTCATAGCGTCATCCGGGCTGGAAACGCCTCTCTCGATTTTTTCTAACGTTTCGGAAATCATGGTGTCCATTGTTCCCATCTCGTTGAAGTGCCAGTACGAGTAAGCGAACGTGAGCTGTTCGAAGGCCACTCGCCACATCGGTGTGCTTTCCATGAATTGCTGAGTTTCAGGTAATTCGAGCGCTGATTTTCTCGTTGGAAGGTAGCCGGTTTCCATGGCGAATTTGGCTACGTTCTCGGGTGTGGTCAACCATTTGATGAGTCTGTAGGTCGCTTCGTCTTCTTTCGCATTCTTCGGGAAGAGAACGGCAACAGCGCCGCCTATGGGGACGGCCCTAACGGCTCCCGCCGGCAGGAATGTGGCTCCGAATTCGAAACTCGTCGTACCCAGCCATCTGCCTATTCTGTTGGAACTGCCCAGGTAGAAACCGAGGGTACCTCCCAGAAACATCTTTTCTGCCAGAGAGTGCTGACCGACGGGCATCGCCTTTTCGTCTATCAACATTTTCCAGAACTGGGCCGTTTCTATACCGCGCGCGTTGTCGAAGAGCGGAGTCATCGTGGCCACATCGATAATGTCGTTTTCGTTCTGAAGCAATAAGGCTTTGAATATCCACGGGGCGTCGGCCATGTCGACTCCCCAGATGTCCGGTACGCCGTCTCCGTTAGTATCTTTGGTTATAGCCTTCGCGGCCGTCAGGAGCTCTTCCCAGTTCTGCGGAGGGTTTTCGGGGTCCAGACCCGAGGCTTTCATTAGGTCCTTGTTGTAATAGAAGATCGGAGTGCTTATGTTGAAAGGAATCGCGCAGACCTTGCCCTGGTACTTGGAGTAGTCCCACATGGCGGGGTAAAAATCGTCCATATCGAATTCGGGGTCGGCCAGGATGTAGTCGAGCAGAACGTAATTATCCTGTGCGCCGGTGAAGATCGGTCCGGCCGGGATGATACCTCCGTTGGGCAGCGCCTTCGCTGCGAGGGCCGCCGTTATCTTCTGTGCGGTATCGGCGTAGCTTCCCGAGTAAACTGTCTTGACTGTGATATCGCTCTGGCTGGCATTGAAAGCATCGACAATGGATTTGATCGATTCTCCCGATACGCCGCTCAGGGCGTACCAGAAAGTGATCTCGGTAACGGCGAGCGATATAGCCGCAACCGAGATAACGATTAAAAGCAGTACTTTTTTCACTATGAACACCCCCTTCAGGATTTGAGTCCTGTCATCGTGATCGATTTTATGAATTGCTTTTCAGAGAACATATAAACCAGTAGAACCGGAACTATGGCCATAACCGATGCGGCCATCATTAGTTGATACTCGCTGCTGCCCTCGGTCATCAAGTATCTCAGCCCGATTGGGAGAGTTCGCATTTCAGTAGTGTTGATAACTATCAGCGGCCAGAGATACTCGGTCCAGTGACCGAGAAACGTGAAGAGAGCGATCGTGGATATTGCCGGCTTCGTGTTCGGCAGAATAACGTGGGAAAGGATCCCGAAATAGCCGCACCCGTCTATTCTGGCCGCATCTTGCAGATCGACCGGAACGGTTATGAAAAACTGCACCAGAAAGATTATCGAAAAACCGTTGAAGAGGAACGGGACTATCAGGCCCTGGTATGTGTCTATCCATTTAAGGCTGCTGATTATCAGAAAGGTCGGTATCATCGTTACGACGAAGGGCATCAGCATGGTAACAACCACGAACATGAAGATGAGATTCTTGAAGGGAAACCTTAGCCTTGCCAGCGAGTAGGCGGCCAGTATAGAAACGATAATCTGTCCAAGGGTGGAAAGCGATGTCACCAGTATGCTGTTGAAATAATACCGGCCGAAGGGAACCATCTCGAAGACTTTCGCGAAATTGTCCAGGCTCCAGGAACTGGGGAACCATCTTGGAGGATAAGAATAGACATCGGCTTTTGTCTTGAAGGCCGACAGGACCATCCAGAAGAGCGGGAAAAGCATCGCGAAGAGTCCTACCAGCAGCAGTATGAAAGCCACTCTGTTTCTTACGCGTTCGCCTTTCAGGCCTTTCTTTGTCATTCGTAGATCACCTTCTTGCTGCCGGCTTTTCTCTGTACCCAGGTGAGCGAGAGGATCATCAGGAACAGAACCACCGCAGCCGCCGAGGCCCTGCCTATCCTGTAATTCTGGAAGGCCTGCTGATAAATGTAGAAGACCATCACGCCGGTGCTGTATAGAGGTCCGCCGGTCGGTGTCATCACCGAAACCGGAGTGAATATTTTGAAGGAGTTTATTATACCCATGAGTATAACGAAATAAATCACCGGCGAGAGTAAGGGAAGGGTGATTCTGAAAAAAATCTTCCTATCGCTGGCACCATCGATTTTGGCAGCCTCGGCGTAAGTTTCGGGGATCGCCTGAAGGCCTGCCAGGAATATTACTATATCGTAGCCCAGACCTTTCCACAGGGCGAAAAAGATGACCGAAGGCATAGCCCACTCGGGATCGTACAGCCAGCGGATCGGTTTGACTCCGAAGAGTCCGAGTATCTGGTTAAGCGGTCCGAGCGATGGGTCGTAAATCCAAATCCATATGAGAGAGGCCGCCACCATTGGGAGAACAACCGGAGCGAAGTATGAGGCTCTCAGAAACCTGCGGGCGAAGACCTTCCTGTCGAGAAGCGTGGCGATGAAAAGCGACACGACCAGATCGAGAGGAATCTTTACCGCTGCAAAATAAAGGGTGTTCAGAATGGATTTCAGGAACTTCTCGTCTTTGAATATGTACTGGTAATTGGAGAATCCGATGAATTTTTTGGTTGCCCTGAGCAGATCCCAGTTGGTGAAGCTGAGGTATATGACATTCACCAGAGGTATAACGACGAAGACGGTGGCGAGAAAAAGCGCCGGCGCCAGACAAATGAAGGCGACCGCAACCTCCCTGGGGTTGTACCTTTGGCGGATCTTCTTTGGCATTTTTCTCACATCCCGAAAATGATTTTCATCGCTCTACCCCTGTTCAATAGCTCGAAAGCTTCGCGCGCATTTCTCATGTCGAACCTGTGGGTTATAAGTTTGCCGAAAAGGTCGCGGTTTGCATAAAGATTACCGACGGCCCTCTCGAAGTGTCTGAACCCAAAACCGAAGCTGCCGGTTATACTCACTTCCCTGTAATGAACGGCGTACGGATCGACGTTGATAGTTAAATCCTTTGGATATCCGCTGAAGAGCAGGAGAGAACCTCCGTCTGCGACCAGCTGGGTGTATTCCCCGACTAGCTCCGGGATGTTGACGGCCAGGACTACGGAGTCGAAAAAACCACCGGGTCGCTCTGCACTCCCCTCTATACCGGCGCGACGGATATACTCCAGTCTCCACTCGGATTTCTCTACGATGCGGGTCTCGCAACCCTCCGATAGACCCACAAGAGCCAGGAGCATACCCATAGGACCTCCACCGACGATAAGGAGTTTTTCCGGTTTTCTGCCGAGCTTTTCGAAACCGTTGTAGACACAGGCCAGCGGTTCGGCCAGAGAGTACAGGGGATCGTCCTCGGCTTTGAAGAGGCCCTTCAGAGCGTGTTCTTCGCTCATCGATATGTATTCGCTGAAGCATCCCGTCTCAACGTAAGTCTTGGACTTGCACAGTTCCGGAACACCTCTTTTGCACGAATCACACTTGCCGCACTCCAGATAAGGCGCAACCGCAACGATGTCTCCGACCTTCAAAACGCCGCGGTAATTGTTTATCGCATCGATTCTTCCGTAGCATTCATGACCGAGTATGGTCGGAGGTTTGAACATGGGGTGACCCTTTAGGTAAGTCTTGAGATCGGTACCGCATATTCCTGCTCCGAGAACCCTTATGACTATGTCCCCAGCGGGTTTTTCAATTTCCCTTAATTCGAGTTTTCCGGGTCCCAGATAAAATAGCGCCTTCATCGATCATCCTCCAGAGTTTTCAGAATATGGCTGGCCGTTTTCTCATCGGTGATGAGAGTGTTGAAATAACATGCGCGCGCCGCCGCAATTATCCCTTCTACCTTTTCTACCCCTCCGGAAAGACACACCACGTTTTCCACTTCTCTTAGTTTACCGATCGGTATTCCGACGAGGTTGTCTTCCATTCCGGATATGCAGATCTCGCCGTCGCTTTTGAAAAACTGTCCCAGAATATCGCCGACGGCCCCCTGTTCGCGGAGTATCGCCACTATTGAAGGCTCAATCTCCGCGCTGAGAGTTCCTTTCGGACCGCCGAGACCTATGATTGCCAGATCAAGTTTCGACCAGTAATCACCCACGGAATCGAAAGGGTACGAGAGTATGGTAGAATGGTAGAACTCTCCGGCACTGGCGAAAGCCGGTATATTCAGAAAGACCCTTTCAGCACCGAACTTCTCGGCCAGCCTGTCCACCATGCTGTTGACCTGGTAGAAAGGAACAGTCTGCCCTATAGCGCCGGTCAACGGAACGAAAACTATATCGCTTCCCCTGGAAAAGTGGTCCATAGTTATTATCGTTCTGTACAGGGTTCTGCCCCACCCTACCCCTACGGTTTTGGAATGCAATATTATCGGGGGTAAATACGAGCTGGCCTTCGCCGCAATAGATTCGAAGATCTTCTCCTGGTCGTCGTTTTTGGACCTCTCCAGGGGCGCCACTACGACGTCCTTGAGCCCCAGAAGCGACTTGATTCTCGCCGAGATCTCCTCGCTCTCCCCTGTGTAAGGATCGTTCACGTTTATCTCCACCATACCGGTCTCCCGGGCGCGTTTCAGGTACCTCGAGATCTGTGGCCTCGACAGGCCGATCCTCTTGGCTATCTGAGCCTGACTTAGATCGTTTTGATAATACATCCTGGCTATCCTGTACATCAGGAGATCGTCTATCGATTTCGGGATAGCTTTCACCCCCTGATAATTCCGTCGAGCTCGGCTATCAGTTTCACGGGGTCCTCGCTCTGGAAAATGTTCCTTCCAAACGCGAAGCCTTTTACGCCGCAATTGACGGCGTTTCTGGCCATTGTTAGTACATCGAGGTTTCTGGGTCCTCCGGCCAGTATTACCGGCACCGGACAGCCCTGAACCACCACGGAGAAATCTTCCGTATAGAAGACCTTCAAAACATCTGCGCCGAGTTCGGCGGCTATTCTCGCTCCAGTCTTGACCAGATCGGGGTCACTGGTCTTATTGAAGTCTTCGGCCAGTACCTCCACGACCACGGGGATCGATAGCGAGTGATATTCGTCTATCGCGCGGGCGACGTTCTCCATCGAGTCGTAGTCGCGACCTCCGAGAACGAGCATAAGTATCGCCGCATCGGCCCCGAGATCGAGAAGGGATTCGGCAGAGACGACCGCAGGATGGAAAGTCTTGTAGTCGGAGAACTTGCTGCCGCCGATCGACGATCTCACGATCAACTTCTTGCCCGACACGGTCCTGGCATTCAAAAGTCTTGTTATGCCGGGGTTTACGATGAATCCATCAGCTCTGGACATCGAGAGTCTCTCGATGAGTTCAGCCGGTTTATCTATCCCTTCGACGGGTCCAAAGAACTGCGGATGATCTAGTGCGACAACAAAGAGGTGCCCTCCGTTAGAAAATAGGCTTGCAACATTTCTCTCGAGTCCGGTCAAGTCGATCACGTCCTTATGAAAAATATACGCACATTTGTGCATAATAAATGTTCATTATTATTATATCAAAAACGATATGGGTAAATCAATCAAATCAAAAGGCTTTCTCAACGATTAACTCATGGAGAAAAAGCGGGCCCACAGCGGGGCCCGCTCGATTTGAATTACCAGTCTCTATAAACCTTCGGATCCTGTATAAACCCGGCTATGGTTCTTTCGGTGAGTGTTAGCGAAGTGGTCTGGGGAGTCGCTCCTTTTATGGCCGTGAAGCACTTGTAGAGGAGGGCCGCGATGTCGGAAGTGGAGTATGTCGTGGCGTAGGTCTGAACCTCTGGCCAGTGTGCGTCGCTAGTGAAGTACGCCATTTTCTGGAGGAAGTCTCCCGACCACTCCACGTAAACGTCGGAAGGGTTGAAGTCGGCGAGCACGCCGCCAACATGATCCCAGTCGGGATAAGCACTCTTGGACGAACTCGTTGTGGTGATGGCTATCTCGATGTTGGCCGGCATCACACCGCCGGATTTAAGTCCATCGAGCCAGCTTCCGGCGTGGCAGGATTCGATGATCAGACAGAAAGTCGTGTTGGCATGTTCCTGTATATAGCTTCTGAGTTGAGAGGCATAGAAAGTGGTTCCGCCGAGGTTCATCAGGTTGATGTTGCCGTGGGCTACGAAATAGAGAGTCATGTGGTTTATCTTTTCGTTCGTCAGGAGATCGTTCATTGCGTTTTGAACGGCCGTCCAGTTGGGTGCCGGTCCGCCGACTGTGTATTTCACGTCGCGCACTTTATCGGCTCCCATAAGAGTCTTGAAGGAAGTTGACACGAGATCTCTGGCATCCCTGGCTTCGGCGTAAAGGCTCTGGGATGGAGTAAGACCGCTGGTAATTACGGCTCCCTTACGGGTTATTCTGGCTATTATGATATCTATCCAGTCTGCAATTGGAAGATAAACGATTTTACTCTTATCCCAGATAGTGCCTGCTATATACTCTGAACGCGTGATTAAGGGAGTGGGCACTTCGTCGTTCACTTTGGGCATGCCTTCGATCTTCTGATCGAAAATTTTCTGCCCGTTTTTGCTGAATACCACCAATCTCCCAGGATGATCATAGAAAGCTCCCGGAGCCTCGTCAAGATAGAATAGCCATCCAGCCTGGTCCAGACCTTGTAGTTGGTACTGAAATTCCTGTCCGCCGTCGGCCTTTTCTGAAGTGACGACATCTCCGACACCGACCTCGGCCAGGCAGACTCCGACAAAGGGATCTTCCGGCTCTCCCTCGTTTTTTATCAGGTCAATGAACTTCTTTGTGGCGGCCGCGAAGGGATCTTTGGGAAAGCAGGCAGACAGTGCAAAAAAGACCGTTGCAAGAAGTATCGTTACAAGAATTGCCCGTTTCAGCCGCATAGTATCACCTTCCCCGAATGCGGAGCAGTGTATTGCCTACACGGAATTCTATGTAAATATGTCATCTTGACAGACAATTATACAATCATGAAGGTCTTGAAAGACACATAGTTATACACAGTGTAATCTCTCTGGAAAAGCTGTCAAAAGCCATTGTTCAAGAGGTGTTTTACGATCGAGAACCCGAGATTGCAGTACAGGTTATGGGTAAGGATGAACAAAAAAGAGGGCGTTTCCGCCCTCTTCTTGTTCAATCGTTATCAGTAATACTCGATTTCCCTGGTTTCTTCGCTTTCGACGGTTGCCAGTTCCTTCCAGTTTTCCTTCTCGAGATCCTGAATACTGTAAAGGAAATATACCGTCATGTGAGTGTAGTTGCCCGCCGCATCGTATTCGTACTCATAGACCGTAACTTCTTTATCGTCACTGAAGAAGCTATCGCTTATCTTCTTGAATACGTCTCCCCATTCGTTGTACTCGAACTGAGACGCAATAGGCTCCGGTTCAGTGCCGGGTTCGGCGAACATGTACATGTACTCGAGTTCTCTTATCTTGAGATTGTTGCTGTCGTATTCAAAAACCGTTTTCGATAGTACCATTCCCATCATGCTCATGGACTCTTCTATTAGGTTGCCTCTTTCATCGTAGGCCATGTTTACGGCGATCTGTATTTCCTGCCCTTCGCTCATTCCAGATATGATCTGGGCGACGAGTCTGCCGTTTTCGTCGTACTCCATGTTGATGGTGGACTTGTCTTCGCCTTCATCTGCAACGATAGAAATGATTTTACCGTCTTCGATAGTCAATTCCCCTATTATCTGTTCCTCGCCGTTTTCTCTTCCAGAGATCGCGGAAAGCTTTCCGAAAGCATCGTAGCCGTAAAGGATGGCATTTATCTCTTTTCCGTCCTTATCGTAAGAGATCTGAGAAACTATCTTTCCCGCTTCATCGAAAGAAATCACCTCGTACGCAGGCATCACTACATCTTCTCCGAGATCGACATCGCTTGGCGGGTAGACTGTCTTCATCGATTTCACCGGACCTTTTAGGGCGAAATCGGCCGTACTCAGGGGAATCATGAACTCCGACTGTGCGAACAAAACCATTGCCAACAGGATAATTGTGCTTACTGTGAGAAGTTTCTTCACTTCTTCACCTCCACTGAATGAGTTATTATTATCATACATGACCTTGATCAAAGATGTTATCCATAATCACTGTCTCGCGGGAGAAAGATGTATTATATCGATGAAGCGACGCCCCAGGAACTGAACGAAATAAGAACGAGAATGTACAAAGCCATACCGGAATCCAGCAACGGTAGATATTCGCCCGGGGAATTGAGGCCGGTCGATGAAGTTTACCGTGACTTTCTCAATGCCGGGGATAGCGTGGCCATCATGAGATGCCGGGGAACGATCGTAGGATACATTCATTTCGGCCGTAGAAGGGAAGAGACTTATTCGCCGGAAGAAACCGGACATATCTTCGACATCTTCGTCGAGGAGGCTCATAGAAAGAGAGGAATCGCCACGCAGCTCCTGGATCACGCCCTTTCCCGGATGTACTCTCAGGGATACGGGAAAGTATCCGGCAACACTTTTCGGGGCGGACCGGGCTGGGAGATCCTTCTAAAGAGAGGTTTCCGTCCAGTCACTGTTTGCCTCTCGATCGAAAGCCGATCTCCCGTCCGCGAGGAGTCTGGCGTATCTCTAGGTGTTCCGGCCGACCTTTTGATGTTCTCGGAAGGCCTAACGATTTCTCGCGCCGAGCTGGCGCAAGATCTTTCGATGAATCTCAGTGAACTTTATTATAGGCTCAACGCCGTCATTGAAAGAGGGGGGACCTTGCTTATCGATTCGCACGGTGGCAGTCCGGCGGGGTTTCTGGTTTACTCTGTTTTTGAGGACCTGATGACTTACGACTTTCTCGGCTACCTGGATTTCGTATTTGTAGTTCACCCCTTCAGAAGGCTGGGGGTGGCCGGGAGTCTCCTCTATGAATCTCTGCGCAGGCTGAAAGGGGTTCAGGCCAGGGAGATGTTTTTCGAATGCAACTGCGACGCATATTGTTATAAATGGGCCCTCTCGGTGGGCATGAAAGAGTTTTCCATATTGCTCGAGAAAGATCTGGATCGCCTTTGATGAAAGGTACTTACGGGAACTTTCCGAGGGGCGACAAAAAGAGTCTTTATCGATTAAAAGCGTTGTTGCGTAGCAATAACAGTCGATATAGATGATAGACTTTATGAAAGAGATAAATATACCCCCAGGGAGGTCGGAGAGATGGAGCTGCTCGAGAGAATCAAAAACGCCATAATCGAAACGATGCCGGTGATGGCGAAGCAGGCGACGCAGGAGGCTCTGGAAAGAGGTCTAAGCGCTAAGGATATACTGAATTCCTCATTGATTCCGGGCATGGACGAGGTAGGAAGACTGTTCAGGGAAGGGGAATACTTCGTACCGGAAGTTCTCGTCGCGGCTAAAGCCATGAACGCTTCGATGGACCTTATAGAACCGCTTCTGGTCGGTAGCGGGGTCAGGAAGGTGGGCAAGGTAGTGGCCGGGACCGTCGAGGGCGATTTGCACGATATCGGCAAGAATCTGGTTTGTATGATGCTCAAAGGGGCGGGATTTGAGATAATCGATCTCGGGGTCGACGTGAAACCGGAGAGTTTCGTAGAGGCTATCAAACGCGAAGAACCCGACATACTGGTAATATCAGCTCTGCTCACCACGACGATGCTCAACATGCCGAAGGTCATAAACGCTCTCAAAGAAGCCGGTGTGAGGGAAAAGGTCAAGGTGCTCATAGGAGGCGCCCCCGTGAGCCGCGATTATGCCGAGGAAATAGGTGCCGACGGATACTCCGAAGACAGCTCTTCGGCCGTAGAACTGGCCAGAAAGCTGGTAGCCGTCTGAATTTTTTGCCTTTGATGCAAATGTTCTATAATTATGGTACAAGCTATTTTTTATACATTTATGACCTATATAAGAACTACAGTTCCAGCCGGATCTCAACGACACTCCATAAATGGGGGAAAGTCATGTACATACGTATCTTTTCCATCTGGCCTGTGACCTCACCAGTATTATGTTGGACTGTCCGGATCGACCGATAGCATGGAGAAGAATTATTCCAGCCTTTATAACGCGCTCGTAGATCATCCCGATCTGCTGATATGCCGGTGGCTGCCCGATACTTCGCTCACGTTCGTCAACGATACTTACGCCCGCTTCTATGGATACGAGAAAAGCGAAATGATAGGCAAGAAGTGGCTCGAGATAACGAAGGTCGACATCCAGGAGGATTTAAGATTTTCGATAAACAGGGCAGAGGCGCTTAGGAACAGTATGGTTCGCGAAGATCCGGCGATCGACCCGAAGGGAAAGGAACGCTGGGTCCGATGGTACAATAGGCCGATCATAGACGATTCTGGCGCAGTGGTGGAGTTCCAGTCGATCGGAATAGATATCACCGATCAGAGGCAGATCACCCAGAAATTGTTAGAATCCGAGCGTGAAATGTCGCTCGTTCTGGACAACATCGAGGAACTGGTTGCCTATCACAGACGCGACCTGAGCCTTGTGTGGATGAACAGGGCCTACGCAAGATTTTGCGATAGCTCGCAGAGAGATCTTACGGGAAGGTTTTGTCATGAGATCTGGTATGGGTCGAAACAGCCCTGTGAAAACTGCCCGGTTGCTCTGGCCGTGAGGGAGCGAAAAAATGTAACGGGCGAAATCGTCAGCGGTGAAAGAGTCTGGCATATAAAGGCCTACCCGGTTTTCGGTCAAGACGGCGAACTTCTGGGAGTGGTCGACTTTTCATATGAAGTCACCGAAGAGAGGAAACTCTCCGAAGAACTCATCAGGAGTGAGGAGCGTTTCAAAAGACTCGTTAATTCGACCGACGATATAATCTTCGAGCTCGATAAAGAGGGGAGACACACCGCAATTCATGGCCGCTGGCTCGAGAAAATGGGATTCGCAGAAGAGTTCTTCCTTGGAAGATCGGCCGGAGACATCTTCTCGGCTGAGGATGCGCTGGTTCACGAGCAGAACAACACTATCGCTCTCGGAGGCGAATCGACGAAATACGAATGGTCTACCGAAGTAGATGGAATACATATCTTCTACAATACTTCTCTCTCGCCTATCTTCGACCAGGAAGGGAACGTGATGGGAATAGTTGGCATCGGGAGAGATATAACCGATATAAAAAGGACCGACGAGGCTCTCAGGAGAAGCTGGGATCAGTTGATACTGACCATGTCGCGAATGCTAAGGATAAAAGATCCGTACACGGCCTGTCACCAGGAGAGGGTCAAAGAGATAGCGGTGGTGATTTCGGAAGAGATGGGACTCTCTCTCAAGAGCCGGGAAACCGTGAGGATATCTTCACTCCTTCACGACATAGGGAAGCTGGCGATACCGGCCGATATACTCAACAAGCCGGGAAAGCTGAACGAAATAGAGTGGGGACTCATCAAGCAACACCCCGAACAAGGCTTCGAATTACTCAAGGATATAGATTTCGGAATGCCCGTCGCAGAAGTGGTTCGTCAGCACCACG
>NZ_DAOSEH010000055.1:0-16287 GCF_035363035.1 Mesotoga sp.
TGGCCTCGGCGATTCTGCCCAGAACCGTGGAGTTCGAGAGAACGGTCATCACCGGCAATCGCTCGTAAGAGCGGTTATAGGGCATCTTCCTGAAGCCGAAGTTGGGGAGATAGAGGTGGTCCGAGTGAGAGTGCGTAACCAGCAACGTTTCGACATTGAAGAGACTCGCGTTGCTCTTCTGAGTGCCGGCCATTATGTTGGGCCCGAAATCGATAAGTAGATCGTTGTTCAACAGCGCCGCCGAGGTCAGTCTGAAAGACTCGCGCGGTCCCCGCCTCACGGCAGAGCAGTTGTCTCCTTCGCAGAAGGGATTGGGGAAACCTTCGTAGGCCGCCGTTCCAAGAAAAAGTATCTGCATACATTCCTCCGACTGAATACGTGATTCATTGATCTATATTCGAAGATTAAAACGTCTCGAACCTCTGGCCGGCCATGAGCTCCTCAACGGTGGCCGGAACCCTGTTCATTATAGTCTCGATGGCTTTATCGCCTGTGCAGTGGCCGATGTGGTAACTTTCGACGTTGAACCTCTTCAGGTAATCGACGTCCCCGTCGAGTTCCGCCAGGCTCTTGTGGGCTAGATGAAGTCCGCCCACGACGTTTTTCACATGGCAGTACCTGCCGGCCCGGTTCAATATGTTACCTATACCCCTGTGCGAACAGCCGGTTATAACCGTTCCCCTGTTGTTGATGACTATAAGAAGCGTCAGTTCGTCTTCGAAGAGGTCTCGCTTTCTCTGGCCGTTGACAAGGATGTTGAACTTTTCCTGAGGTCTTTCACCGGTTTCGAAGGGCACGGCCGTCAGCAAAAACACCCCATCGTAAAGCTCGAAGTCTTCGGTCACAAAGTTGAAAGAAGCGCCGAGACTTTCACAGAACTCTCTGCCATAAATCGGACTGCCGAAGGTTGTGTCGCTGTATTTATGGAGGTAAGCGCCGTTACCGGCGTAAACGTGTTTGCTTCCGGTGAGCCTCAGCACGTTGGCAAGACCGCCCAGGTGATCGTCATGACCGTGGCTTATAATTATGGCGTCTATCTTCGAGAGATCGATACCCATCTTTATAGCGTTGTGAACGGCAACATCCGTCGATCCAGTATCGAAGAGGAAAATCTTATCGCGGTCTTCCACCAGCAACGAAATGCCGTGTTCCGATCTGAAGCCTTCCAGGGCCTTATCGTTACAGAGAACCGTGATCCTCATCCTTACACCTCCGCGATTTTCATAACCGCAACCGGCCTCTCCCGTTCCAATTTACCGATTATCGGAGCTACATTCATAGACCGGCCGCCCGTCGAGATACCTGTCTTAGATAGACTCTATAGCCATATTAGCATATTCGTTTGACATTCCGTAGATAGTTATCATGCTCCTGGCCAGTCTCGTGGCTCGCTCTATATCGTCCGAGGCGCCCGTCAGGAAGAAGAAATTGAATCAGCACACCGAGCGAATAATACAAAAGATATCTGAACCTCTTATCCATCTCTCACCTCACGTTTCATTAAAAGACCGTTGAGCATGAACTCCATAAAGCGAAGGTTTTTCTCGCCTTCTCCGGGGAAGCGCCTCAACATCACCAGTATGCTAACCAGCAAGCAGGTGGCTGCGCGCTCCTCGCACCCTTCTGGAATGGGCTCCAGCTCACTGAGAATTTCCATCAACCTCTCTTCTAGAAGGATCTCGAGATTTATTCCCGGCAGAGTCTCTCTCTCGGTCACATACTCCTCGAAGAGATCTATCTTCTTCTCCATTATTCCGTAAAGCCCCTGAAGAAATTTCAACAGCTTTTCTCTGGCCGATTGCGAAGAATCTACCGATCTTTCCAGCTGGTCTATCTCGTTCATGAGCGAGGACTTCATAGACTCGACAAAGAGTTCATCCTTGGACCGGTAGTATCTGTAAATGTTTCCGACCGCCGTGCCGGCCCTCGCCGCTATAGACTTCATGTCGCAGTTGCGGTAACCGTTCTCCTGAAAGAGCTCGCAGGCGGCCTCGAGTATCTTTTCTTCAACGTTTCTTATGATTTTAGGCAACTCGTTTCCACCTCCTTTTAATGAACCATTGTTCGCTTAAATGAATTATAGTTCATTAAGCTTTGGAAGTCAACCATTCAGGATGAACCTGTCCACTCAGTCGTTTTCTTTCGAGCCCAACAGTTTTTTCACCGAAAGGATGGCGAGGAATTGAACGAACAGCAGGACCACTATGACCGGACCGGGGGGCATGTTCAGAACGTATGAGAAAAACATTCCGAGCACGCTGGCCGTCACTCCGAGTACGACCGAGATCGAGATCATCGACCTGAGAGATCTGGCGAGAAGCCTGGCCGAAACCGCAGGAATTATGAGGAAGGCCGTGACCAGGATTATCCCGGCGATTTTCACAGAGCTCACAACGCTCAAGCTAATACCTATGAGCGTTCCGTAATGAACGAAGGCCACGGGGACGCCGTAATGTCTGGCCATCTTTTCATCGTAGGCGTAATAAAGTATCTCCCTGAAGAAGAGCGAGAAGAAGATAATCGCGCCCAGGTTAGCGCCGGCGAGCAGCCAGACATCGGCCGCAGTTACGAGCAGTATGTTGCCGAAGAAGAGGCCCATTACGTCTGGAGTGTAGCCCCTCACGAAAGAGAGGGCGATGACTCCCAGCGACATCGAAAGGGGAAGGAGCATCCCTATGACGCTGCTTTCTGATAGCCTGTTCCTCCTGGTGAAGTAGCTCACCGCGACCGCGAAGACCACGGCCGTGAGGGCGGCCATCACGATGTAATTGGCGCCGAGCAGCAGGCCGAAGGCTATCCCTCCGAAAGTCGCGTGTGCCGCTCCGTCGCCTATGAATTCTATCTTTCGCAACACCACAACGCTGGAGAAAACACCCGTCAGGGTGCTCACCAGGATCGCGGCGATCATCGCGTTTCTTAGAAATTCGTAACTTACAACATCTCCGATGAACTGAGTTATCATACGCTGTGTTCCCTTTCAAAGTGGTCTCTCGAGCGTATGAAAAGATCGAGATCGGTGGAAAAGGCCGATTTTAGCTGCTCGGGAGAGATCATGTCGGCCGAGGTGTGGCAGTGGAGCGTCTTGTTGATACACATGATCGTGTCACAGGCCTCGAAGACCATCCCTATGTCGTGGCTGACCATGAGAATGCCCATGTTTTTCTCGTTTTTCAGCTTTTCCAGAAGGCGGTAGAAGGAAGACTTTCCCATCTCGTCAACACCGGCCTCCGGCTCGTCCAGTATGAGGAGCTCGGGGTTGGAGGCCAGCGCCCTGGCCAGCATCAATCTCTGGTACTCTCCTCCCGAAAGCGTTCCGGCCCTCCTCCTTCCAAGTCCCTCTATTCCCGTCGTCTTGAGGAGAGTATCGACCGTGTTCCACTCGCTCTTTGAGAAACGTTTAAAGGGGCCGTTTTCTTTATAGAGGCCCATGGCCACTACCTCCCTGACGCTTATAGGGAAGTCCCTGCTTCTCTCGGGGTTCTGGGGTAGGTATCCCACACGGCCAGTGACCTTTATACTACCGCTGTAATCACTCAGGTCGCCGACTATAGCCTTTATTAAAGTGGTCTTCCCCGCGCCGTTCGGGCCTATTATCCCGGCGAACTCGCCCCTGGAAAGGCTGAAAGAGACGCCCCTCAGTATCCAGGCCGAGCCGATTTTGTAGGTCAGATCCTCAACTTGAAGTACCCTATCTCTCTCCAAAGACTTTTTTCATCTCCTCTAAATTCCAGCGAAAATGGTCTATTATGTCGGCTCTCGAAATTCCCAGCGGGTCGAGCGAACCACTCCCGACCGAGGCCTCTCCGGCCAGTACTTCCACGGGCCTCTTCGACTGCTGGTACTCCGAGAAGATGCCTATCACTTTCTCGGATCTGGCGAAATCGACGAGCCTCTTCAATTCCTGTATCGACGGTTCGTCGCCCACTCCTTCGAGAACCGGTTCGAGCACTATCCCGAAACGGTCGAAAAAGTAAGAGAAACTGGGATGGGCCACTATGACCACGCCACCCCTGAACCGCTCCAGATACATTCCGGCCTCTCCGTAGAAATACATCAACCGTCCGGAGATTTTTTCGGCGTTTTCACCGTAGTAGGAGCCGCTCTCAGGATCTATTTCGGTCAGAGCCTCGACGATTGCGGGGATTATGTGGTCGACCAGCAAGAGCGGATCGAGCCAGACGTGCGGGTTGATCGAATGGCTGTGCTCGAGCGTATCGGTTTCGCCGTGGCCGTCCTCCTCCTCGCTCAGAAGCGACGGAGGGACAGACTCTCCGGCCAGAAGGACCCTCTTGCCCTTTCTGGAAAGCTCTTCGAGCGTGCTTTCGAGAAAGGCCTCCAGCTCCAGTCCGTTCGCCACCACCAGATCGGCCTCGTTGAGCCTCTTCACATCCGATATCTTCGGAGAAAAGACGTGGGGGTTCTGCCCCGGTCCGATCAGGAGACTCACCTCGGCCCTGTCCCCGACTATGTCCCGCACTATCATGTAATAAGGATTTATGGTCGCCATGACTTTCAAAGCGATAGCAGAAGTCGCGACGAGAAGAATCAACACGAAGAACGCTATAAATCTTCTCACAGTTTTCCTCCTTCCAGTTCTTTTATCATCTTTCTCTTGCAATCACCGCAGATGCCTATGAAATAGAAAACATGATCGGTGATCGTAAAATCGTGATCGTCCCTGATCGACTCCTCCAGCTCCGTGGCGAAACATCCGCGAAAGGACTCGGTCCTGTGGCACCTCTTGCAGTGTATGAAGTGGACCGGTTCCTTCCCGGCCCCGAAATAATACCGTGTGTCGCATTCGAAGGAGACCGATCTGATCAATCCCCTCTCCTCGAGGAAGGAGAGACTCCTGTAAACACTCGAAAGATCGGGTCTGGCCTGTAACTTGCCGTGTATGTTATCGGCGCTCAGCGGGGCGCTCGAGCTGTCTATTATATCCAGGACGCTCTTCCTGAGAGTAGTCAGCCTTTTCAAAACCAACACCATCCTTGCCATTTGTTAGCGCAAATCATTTGCAATATATTCTCACACGGCCGCTCTGTGTTGTCAAGCCGGTTTTTGCGAAAAAAAGGCCCGGGCGGTTTTTCCGGCCGGACCTGTAAGATTTCGGATTTTTCTACTTCGCTTCTTCGAGCGTGGTTACGTGAGTCAAGGAGTTATAGGTTAATTTGTAAGAAGTCTCCGCGGCAGGTTTTAGATAGCTGACCTGACCCATACCGGCCCGGGTTCCATCGAATATGTACTGCTCTTCCGCTCCCCATCTCATTCCCCACTGGTCGTTGTAGAACTTCTTGGAGAGACATACCAGTACCATGTAGCCAGAACCTTCGCCGGTGTAGGCCGGAAGCTTCAAGACGGTCGAGTACGTGTTCTCGCCGTCCTTCGCGAGGACGACGGCCCTGGGCCCTTCTATGTTCCAGCCGTTGAAATCTCCGTATACGACCGGCGAGGGGAGTTGCACAACCTGATCGGTCACGCATTCCGCAAAGGTCGTGACGTGGGTCGAGCCATCGTACTGGAATTCGTAGATCGTATCGGTCAGAGGCTTCAGGTAACTCGCCATTCCCATCCCGGCCGGCGTCCCGTCGAATTTGTACTGTTCGACGGCCCCGAAGAAGTAATACTGCGTGTTGAACCTGGTGGATAGAACCGTTACCATCATGTAACCGTCTCCGCTTCCTGTGTAGGCCGGCAGCTTGTAGAAGCCGTTGAATACACCGTCGGCGTTCGGATCGGTCAGCACCAGAGCGCTTTCATCGATCATGCTCCAGTTGGCGCCTCTGCCCATCGCTTCGTTGAAGTCTCCGTAGATCCTCGGAGTCGGGAATCTCTGGAGGTAATCGTCGTAGATGGTTTTGGTGTTGGCGTCGAACAGTATCTGGAGCTTGCAGTTCTCCTGGATATAGATCGAACCCAGGCCGACCACCGTGCCGTCCTTCAACTTCTTCACCGGCGCCGGCTGAAAGGCGTAGTTGTCCACTCCCCAGCAGCCGTCGGCGTTCCACGTCCCGTCGGTTACTTTGTAGTAATGTCCGTCGTACATCGGATCCCTGTTGTCCTCGTTGAAATCGATCGTTATCGCGTACCAGTTCTCCTTGCCCGGTACCGGCTCGAGTTTAAGACCGCCGTCGCGCGGCACCTGGTAACCGTTGGCGCTCGTGCCGAGGTAATAGCTCTGCGACAGCAAGGTCGATGAACCCAGCAGCATACACAAGACCACAGCCAGTCCAAAGATTCTCAGTAACTTTCTTCCCATTTTCCCTGCCTCCCTTTTGAGTTCCTTCGAGTTCTGTTGTCACCCTGTCGGATTGACCGGATGTCATTTATCGCCCAGTAAGACATATCTCCCGCTCTCGAGGGCGAGTCTCCCGCCTTCGAGAGAACCCTCCCCCAGTATCACCTGCGCGTCTCTCCAGGGGCCTTCGAGAACGCTCGCTCTCACATCGAAATTGGCCAGGAAGTAAAGCCGCTCCCCCTCGAACTCCCTGTAGAAGGCCAAGACCCTACGGCCGGCCTCTATAGGAATCAACGAACCTTTCTTCAGTATCTCGCTCCCGGCCCTGAAGCGTGAAAGCTCTCTTATCTTTCTCGCGCACCGGCTTTCCACGTCTTCCCATTTCATCGCCCTGCGGTTATCCGGATCGAAACCGCCCTCCATGCAGACTTCGTCTCCGTAATATATCAGCGGCATACCCTCGAAGGTCAGGTTGACGGCCATCGCCAGGATATGGAGTTCATCGCTCCCCAGGATCGTTCTACACCTGGTCGTGTCGTGGCTTCCCACCAGATTTACCAGATAGTTGTACAGGCAGGACCTGTAAAGCATCTTGTTGGCGCTCACCCTTTCCCAGAAGGAGCGCGCCTCTATCTTGTCCGCGACGAATTCGTGCAGCGCCCTCATGAACTTGTAGTTGGTGGCGGTATCCATCTCTCTCCCCTGGAGCCACCGGGAGGAGTGGTTCCATATCTCCCCTATCAGGAGAATGTCCAGCGATAGGGCCTTCAGCTCTCTCCTGAGATTTATCCAGAGAGCGTGCGATACCTCGTCGGCGACGTCGAGCCGCCAGCCGTCGAGTTTCAGGAGCTTCGTCCAGTGGAGCGCTATATCGGTTATGTAACGTATCACCTCGGGGTTGCAAGTGTTCAGCCGCGGCATCCCCGGAACGAGCCCGGCGAAAGTATCGTAATTCTTTCCCGTCGCGTCTATCGGGAAGCGCTCTATGCAGAACCAGTCCCTGTATCTCGACTCCGACTGCCTCTCGAGGACATCCAGAAAAAGAGGGTTCGAAGAGCTGCAATGGTTGAAGACGCCGTCGAGAACCACCCTCATACCCCTTTCATGTGCCCTCTCCACCAGTCGTACGAGGTCTTCGGTCTTTCCGAAGGCGCCGTCTATGCTGTAATAATCGATTATGTCGTACTTGTGGTAAGAGTTCGAGAGAAAGATCGGGTTTAGATAGATGATCTTAGCCCCCAGACCGGCTACGTAATCGAGTTTTAGGATAACCCCCTCGAGGTCTCCGCCGTAGTAGCTCTCTCTGCCCGGAGGCGTACCTACCGGGATCGTGCCGGGCGGGTTGTTGGAAGGGTCTCCGTCGTGGAACCTATCGACGAATATCTGGTATATAATCTCCCCCTCGGCCCAGGAAGGCGGTCTGAAGATATCGTCGTCGTTTATATAAGGGTAGAAGAAGCAGTTCTTCTCATCGACGGACTCGAGAAAGCCGTCGGATGTGTAAAAGACCCTCCTCCCCGAGGAAAAAAGCTCGAAGTAATATTTGAACCTCTTCTCCTTCACCCTTATTCTCGCCTCGTACAGATCCGAAGTCCCGTCGGATAGTATCTTCTCCATGGAGAGCTCTTCCGGCCGGGAAGTGTGGTCATAGAGGTTCTTGTAATGAACCACGACTCTCTCCAGATCGTTCTTCTTCGCCCTCAACCTCACGGCCAGGGTATCGCCGTCGACGGCGTAGGCGTAGTTATGTTCGGATATGTGGTAGATCGCGGCTCTCTCCATCTCTGTCTCCTTCTATGCCTTCACGCTTCCTTCGGTCAACCCGCCTATAAAGTACTTCTGAAGCGAGTAGAACAGCACGAGCATGGGTATGCTCCCGAGCACCGCGCCGGCGCAGTAAACGCTCCAGTTGATCCCGAACTGGCCGACTATCATGCTCTGCAACCCAACCGCCAGGGGCATGGCCTCGAGCTTTTGAGTCATCACCGTGCTGGCGATGACGTATTCGTTGTACGCGATTACGAAACTCTGTATGGCCACGATGGCTATCATCGGTTTGGCCAGAGGAAGCGTGATTCTGGTCAGAATCTTGAATTTACCGGCCCCGTCGATCATCGCCGCTTCGTCGAGCGAGTAAGGGATCGTGTCGAAGTACCCTTTGGCCAGGATCACGAGACCGGCCGAAGCGAAGGCCGAATCGGCCAGAATCAGTCCTTCCAGTTTGTTCAGAAGGCCAAGCGCCACGAAGATCTTGAAGATCGAGACCATCGACAGCGTCAGCGGAAAGATTTGAACCAGCAGTATGAAGTTGAACAGCCCGGCTCTACCGTAGAATCTCAGCCTTGAGAAGGCGTAAACACAGATCGAGACGACCAAGACTGCCACAACCATCGTGACCGCGGCCAGAAGGAGCGAGTTCAATATCCAGCTCATAAAGCGCGTCTCGCTGAAGAGCCTCGTATAGTTGTCCAGTGTCAGCTCCGTGATCGCGAAGGCGCCGGTATCTATGACGTTCTTGCCGAAGGATATAATCACAACGTAGAAAAAGGGTATCACTGTAATAACGGCCAGCAAGGCCAGAAATAGATGGATAAATACCCTGCCGGTCTTCGCCTTTGTCCAGCCCACCGTCTCACCACCTCGCTCGGGGATTACTCGTAGATCTTTCTCTTTCCTATCCTCAGAGATACGAAGGCGAACAACCCGACGAAACAGAAGATTATCACCGAATAGGCAGCCGCCAGCGAGTATCTCTTGGTGTTGAAGGCCGTATTGAAAACATAAGTTATCAGTAGATCGGTCGATCCGGGAGAGCCGAGAACATCGCCAGGGGGACCTCCCTGGGTCAGTAGATAGACTCCGAACTGATTGAACTGCATTATGAACGACATGATCATCATGGGAAAAAGCGCTTTGAACACAAGCGGCACGGTGATCTTGAAAAATATGAAGGCGTTGCCCGCTCCGGCTATTTTAGCCACTTCGTAGTAGTCCCTCGGTATCGATTTCAGAACGCCCGACGAGACAACCATGAAGTAGGGAAAGGAAAACCAGCTCATGACGAATATGCAGCTCAACTTCGCGACGAAGGAACTCGTGAGCCACGGAACGGGCGGCATGCCCATTATACCGAGCAGACGGTTCACCAGTCCGTCGCTCTCCAGCATTCCGCGCCACATCAGTAGCGTTATAACGCTTGGCACTACCCAGGGGAGTATGAAAACGATCTTGTAGATCTTCGCGATCCTCACCTTGACTTTATCCAGGACCACCGCCAGCACCGTCCCGGCCAGGAAGGAAAGACCCACGACCGTGGCCGCGAAGGCGACGGTCCAGATTATCATCGATACCAGGCCGTTGATACCCGTCGAGAAGATCTCCGCGTAGTTCGACAGCCCGACGATCCCGTAATCTCTCAGATTGACGCCGCTGTAATTGGTCAGCGAGAGGTATATGTTGTGAAAGACAGGAAAGATGTAGAACATCGAAAGGAGGAAGAAGAGCGGCGCCAGCATCAGCCAGGCCACGATGCTCTCCTTCCTGCCGTAGCGCTCCGCTATCTCGCCCGGCGCGGCGGACCTCCTTCGCCAGACCAGCAAAAAAGCGAGGCCAGCCGCGGCGAGCGAGGCGAAAAAGACGAGATAGCCGGTAGGTATCTCGATCTTCTCCGGGACTTTGTTCATAACGGCCACATCGCCCCTGATCTTGTTGGCGAGCTCGGTCAGCTTCTCTTTCGCATCTACCGGGTTGCCCGACTTGTCTCCGTAGAAGATAGTCCTGAAGGCCGTCGAGGTGTAGTTGTACCAGATCGTGCCTTCGGGTATGTTCGGGAAGGGTTCGCAGTTGAAGCCTATCGCGCTCAAAGACGAAAGTATCGGGTCCTTGCTCACGTAATCGCTCTCGATGACCGAGATGTTGCAGGGGTTCCTCTCGCCGGTTCTCCTTTCGGCCCTGTTGCCGGCCTCGATCAGCTTCTGCTGGTTCTCGTCCCTGAGCACGAACTCCAGAAAGCTCTCCACTGCCTCCATGTTTCTGGTGAACCTGTTCACCACAAAGCCCTGAACCGTGGCCAGCGGCCTGGAAACCTCCCCGTTGCGTCCTTTAGGCAGAGGGGCGATTCCGTAGTCGACACACATGCTCTGGTAGATCGAGGCATTCCAGAGGCCGTAGAGTATCATGGCGGCCCTGCCGTTGGCGAATTCGGCCGATATATGGCTTTCGGTACCGTTTTCGTTGGCCAGCGTCAATCCCTTCTTCTGCAACTCCTTCATCCTGTTCACGTAATCTAGCATGCAATCGTTGTCCAGACCGACGTCGTAGGGGTTGTAATCGCCGTTGGGCGCCTTGCCGTAGTAGTAGCCCCCGTGGTCTTTTATTATGGGGTAGTTGAACCACATATCCTTGGGGTTGAGCAGTGTACCGTACTGGACTATCTTCCCGTCTTCGTTTCTAAGAGTGAGAGCCTCGGCGATCCTGAAAAAGTCGTCCCAGGTTTCTGGCAGCTCCGACTCGCTTATGAGATCCCTGTTGTATATGAGACCGGAAGTATCTAGTGAATAACCTATACCGTAGCATTTGTTGTTGTAGGTGAAGGCTTCGAAGGTCGCATCGAGATAACGCTTCCTGAGATCGTCGTCTATCTCTAAAGGCACGATCAATCCGGAAGCGACCATGTTGCCGATATCCGGGGCCTGCATCAGGATTATGTCCGGCCGATCGTCGAGCTCCGCGTTGTTGGCCAGATCCCTCGGTGCGTCGAATATGGAGCGTCGGCCCACTACTTCGACCTCGATCCCGGTGAGGGAGGTGAACTCCCCGGCGATCGCGGCCATGGCAAGATTTTCCGGTTCGATATGGCTGAACCAGATACGTATGGTCGAATCACCGCCGTCCGGAGCCGCGAAAAGCCTCGCGCCCAGCAGTAGGGCCACCTGAACAATGACTACGAACCTGAACCCTCTCACAGATCTATCCCCCCGTACGCGATCTTCAGAGCGTCTTGAACTCTTCGGTAACCCTCACCGCCTCATCCACTCCCTCTACCGGGAGGCAGATCGAGACGTTTCCCCTTCTCATCGCCTCCATGTTCGCCACTATCTCGTCGAATGAATCACAGTCGATGGCGAGACAGACACCGCGCGAATCCTCCACCAGTCGCCCTATGTTCTCTATCGGCCTCGGCTGGTTGGGATCGGTGGCTATCCAGAGGCTGGCCACCTTCTCGAGCGAACAGATCTCCTTCACCAGGTAAAGCGCCCTTGAATGACAGTGCATATGACCGGTGCCGAAGTGATCGATCACCCTCTGGGTGTGTGGCGCGCAGAACTTTCTGTACAGCCTGGGAGATATCATGCAGGCGATATCTTCCGACATATATATGCATTTATCGATAAGCCACATCCCGTACTTGCTGCCTCCAAGGTACCTCCTGGCCAGCGCGTAAACGTCTTCGGCGAATTTTATCGTCGCATCGGCGCAGTAATCGAGGAGTTCGTGCAACTCCTCGGGAGCTTCGTAGAAATCGGTGTAGATCGCCTCTCCCCTGAGGGCGGCCGCCAGATCTAGCGGTGAGAAGAAGCCCTTCATGAAGGGAATACCGGCGCCGGAGGAGAGTTTCAGTATCTCCTCGCAGATATTTAGAAAGTTGCCGTACCAGAAGGAAGTTCCGATTTCGGGCAGCCTCCGGAAATCCCTTATCTCTCCCAGAACCGGTTTGGACCAGCTCGTATCCTTTTGAAACTCTATATTTCCGTACACGAAGGCCGAATAATCTCCGATCCCCAGAACCGGTGAAACCGAAGGGATCATGTTGTCGTCGACGGCTCTGCGCTTCTCGAAAGATTCGCTCATAAGACCGCAAAGATCTCGCGCGTACAGATCTATATCGTTCCTGTAATTGTAGCGGGTGAGGTCGAGCCTGGAATAATGCTCAACGTCGCACTTCGGGAGCGCCCTTATCGTAACGTTACCCCCCCTGTGGCTCAGCGCGTCTTCATAAGTCTTTCCCATCATCGCTATCGTTTTGTCGATGTCGGGCTTATAACGATCCAGTTCCCTGAACACCGCATTCACTCCTTATCACTCATCGACCCTCAAAGGCAGATCGGCCGGCAACTCTATTGATTTGAAAAACCTCTGGACGTTGTAGTAGTACTCCCCGACATCGATCCCGTCCCAGATGTACCCTCCGTTCCTCAAGGTGGAGAGGAGTATAATATCCAGAAGCATCTGGTCGATAGACATCTCCATCAGCATGATGTTTCGCGTGGTTATACCTATCTCGTTTATGCTGGAATTCCCCTCGCCCATGACCATGAACTCCCTATCGAACACGCCTATTATCCTGCGCCTTGGAAAGTTCATGTTCGCGTTCTTCATCTTGTAGGTGAACTGGACGCCGAAATCGAAGGGCATCTTGCAGAAGGAGAAGATATATATCTTCACTCCCCTCCCGTCGGCCTCTCTCAGTTCGTTTTCGAAGAGCGCCGCCTCGGAATCCCAGAGAGAGAGATAGATCTCCCGTTTCGCCTCCTTTATGGCGTTCGCGATGAGGTTTAGCATCTCCGCATGGTTGGAGAGGTTCAGTATATAGTTGTCGGCATCCACCTCGCGCGTGATCTTTTCCAGAGAACTCTCGAGATCGTCGAGTTTTTCCGTGTAATCCTTTCTGAGAGAGGCTATGAGTTTTTTGTAGCTCACGGCCGAGTACAGCTTCGGGTTACCCTCGATCACGTTGACGCTGCCCTTCCTCTCCAGTCTCTGTAAGATATCGTAGACCATGGTCCGGGTTATCTTGGCCTTTTTAGCGACCTCGTAACCGGTCATGGGACTGCTCTTGTGGAGTGCGATATAACATTTGGCCTCGTTGAGCGAGAAACCCAGTTCTCTAAGTATCTTCAGCTCGTTCATAAGCCACCACCAATCGGAATCACTTAGTAGTAATAGTCATTACTACTATAATTGTAGCATCATGGACGTGAATTTCATCCGGCCATTACGGCCCTCTGGAGACGGCCTGGAAGAATGACGGAGGGATATTGCGAAATATCGTTATTAAGCGAGTCCGTATCTCGAGAAATCATGAAGTCAGATGATAGCAAAAGGAGCGTGGTGGGTTGTGCGTTGGCAAAACACGAGAGAAAGAGCGTCGAGAGTTCGCTCCGCTCACGAGAAGGCGAGAATTCTCACATATCTTCAATCTCTCTCTTTTTCTCTCTTCTCTCTCCTCCTCTGCTCTTTCGAAGTACGGGTCCATGCTCTGGGACGACGGACGCTGGACGGATCTTCCCGCCTCACAGACACGCATGCTTTTGGAAGGTTGTCTTTCTGAGTATCGTCGAGCCTATCGGCTTCAGGAATACTGTCTTTTCTTCACCGGAGCTTCTATCCAGAAACTTTCCTCTCATGAGGGGCGGATCTGTGAAGTTCCCCGAATGTTTATCGTTTGACACGGCTAGGCTTTCGAGCGTCTTTTCCGTTGCGCAAAGTTCGAGGAAGGAACGGTCTTCCGGCAGGAAGAGGCTGTCTTCAAAGCCCTTACCGTACAGACGCCCGGGCTTTTCTGCCGATTCGATCTCCATCGCGTAAAGGAGCGGTCCGTAAGAATAATAGACGTCGCCCTTCAGATCGAGTCGCTCTGTTATTCTGCCTGTGAACTCTATGAGTATCCTGTCGTCTTTCCAGTCTTTCGAAACCGCGATCGAATCAACACAATCCTCGACCTTCGAACCGTTGGCTTCCACTTTCATCTTTTCGACCCAGGAGGGTTTTTTAAGAAGGATCGTAAAACCGCTCCGCACGGCGGTGGTGACCCGGAGTTCGATATTCAAGTCGAAAGGGTAAGATGTAATCTGTTCAAGGGCGATATCGATTCCGTCGATCGACGTCTCGACTCTCGAAGGTCCATACAGCGCCACGAGAAGACCGTGCCGACTCTTCATGTACATCGAGCCTGTGAAATAGGGAAGTACCCTGCCGGCGTTAGGCGCACAGCAAACGGCCACATCCTGATGAACGGGAGAGTATTTATAGCGCAGATCGTTCTCGCTTCCCATTCCGCCGACATGACCGTTCATGGCGTACGAGTTGTCGCTCTTGCAGTAAGCTATCTGGCTTTTGCGGGGATTCACGGCCCCGTGCGCCGCGTTGTAGTAAAGCCATTCGGCCCTGTCGGCCCAGCGGAGATCGCCTGTCGTCTCGAGAAGCGTGAGATAACTGTGGAGCAGCTCCTGGATCGAGCAGAATTCGTAGCCCGTCTCCGTAGCATCGGCGCTTCTTCCCCCGATCCATTCATCGCCGATCGGAGCGCCCGAAGGGGTCGTGACGAAGTTCAATCTGTGCAGGTAAGCCTCTATTGCGCGGTTGTATCGCCCGTCCGGCATGCTGGCTATGATCAACGACCTCAAACCTTCGTAGGTGTGAACGCCGTGTCCTTTGAATCTGTAAGCGTAATCGAGGAGGTTGTCCTCCCTTATATCTTCCTCCGAAAGACGGGCCCGGTTGTAGAAATCGACCAGCCGGCCGGCAAAACGGAGGTACTTCTTATCCCCGGTCAACCCGAAGAGCCCGTGGCAGACGTCGGTGAAGGCCAGTCCGTGACTGGCACCGGCGTAGGCCTTCTCGAGGTCGAAGGGATTTCTCTCCGAATAGGCCTTCATCGTAAGATCGAAGGCCTTCATCACTCTCTCGAGCACTTCACTCTCTCCGGTGAGTTCGTAATAACCCAGGGCGGCGCGAAGAAAGGTCGCCTGTGCCCAGAGCTCGCCGTTCTCTCCTTTGAAGTCGAACCGGAGATCTCCGGCGTAGATGCCTATGTACCCGTCGTCGTCCTGCGCCATAAGGACCCTTCGCAGGTATTTCTTCGCCTTATCTATATATTCGTCGTTCCCGACCAGATAGGCGTGTCTTATCAGTCCGTCCAGCCAGTTGGATTGCGATTCGCTGTTCCACCAGAGGTACTGGACCTCCCACTCCTGATCCTGGGCCACGGTCCCGAGATCTTTCGATTTCACCGCGCCGGTCAACCTGTCGCGGCCGTAGATCTCGTCGTCCCTTATTATCCCCGGAACCAGATCGTCGAGTTCGCCGACCAGACCCTTCAGGTTTCGCGCGGCCTCTTCAAAGAGCCAGCCCCGGGGCGCTATACTACCGTAGAGGAGTCTCTTCAAGCTCATCGCTCACCTCTCGGGCAGCTCCGGTCTCACCACGGTGTACTTTTCGAAGAGTTTCACGGCGAACCAGCCGCAGAAAACGCCCAGAAAGATCCCAGCGACCACGTCGGAGAAGTAGTTGAAGTACACGTATATCTTCGAAAGCGAAACGAGCGAGGCGATCGCGAGAACCGGTATTCTCAACGACTTCACGCTCTTCCATGTCATCGCCACATAAGCGAAGGCGACCGTGACCTGCGAGGAAGGGAAGGAGTATGTCTCGGGCAGAGGGAACATAAGGCTGTAACCTTCCAGCAGGAGGAAGGGTCTGGTCCTGGCGAGAATCGGTTTCAAGATGACGAAGCTCAGTAGCAGCGAGATCGCCAGGCCGGCCGAAGTAAGATAGCCGGTTCTTCTGTACCTCTTATCGAAGAGCAGGAAGACGGTCAGGAGAATCCAGACCAGCGAGCCTCTCGCCAGGAAGAGAAAGAAAGACATCAACAAATCCATGAAAGCTCCTTCGATCGGCGAGATCAGCCAGTTCATTAGAGAGAGCTCCAGCCCGTTCAATCCCTGCCACATAGAAACCTCCCGGCAAACAGGTTAAAATCAGGCCAATTATACAACAGAAAAAGGCGGCCCGGTGGGCCGCCTTCGATAATTCAAGGGCTTTGTATTACTTCAGCTTAGCCTGCAGAGCGGCTATCTGGGCATCGCTCAGTCCGATTTTCGTCTTCAGATAGTTAAGCGCAACCTCTTTGATGTTGGAGTCATCGACCGGGTTACCGTCGTTCATCGCGACGAGTATATCGGCTATGATCCCCTCTACGGCTTCGTAGGCGAGTGTTCCGGGCGCGACTTTGTAGTAGTTCTCGTAAGACTTGACGTAATCGGCGTATA